>CAMNGG010000238.1 GCA_946537975.1 uncultured Treponema sp.
TCCGTTTTCTTTCAGATATCCGCGGGTTTTGAGCATTTTTGTAACCATACCTTCAGTCCTATTCAATTCCTTTGCTAAATCACTAATATAAGCCATAAGTCAAGCCTCCTTTTTATTGTTTGTTGTACAATATATTTATTATGTTATACGGAAAATCAAAAGTCAAATTTTTAGAAACCAATCTTCCTTTCTCCACAAAGCCTTTCCGTTTTACAGAAATCTCCCAATTTTTTTCAATAAAATCTGGACTGTCTAATTTCATAACCTACCTCACTATTATTTATAATATACCATCACTCTGTCATTTAACGACAGAGTGATTTTTTTTGTTAACAAAGTTTTCGCTTTATTAACCTCTCATATTTAATAATTTGTGAGTAAATGAAATGTACTTTTTTTTATATATATTTTATTACCCCAATTATCTAAAAAAAATAATATATACACCATCAAATGACCGACCGCCCCTATATAATCCATATCAGGAGGCAATCATGAAAAAGAAAAGCATTCTAGGAAAAGTTGCTTTATCACCATTTTATATTCTGAAAGGTATTTGGGAATGGTCGGGGCAGATGGAAGATGACCCGAAGGAAGATACTAAAGTTACCTGCAAATATTGCGGATTAGAATTTCTGTCTGTAAAACATCTTGTTTTTGGGGATTGTGTTTTTCATCCGGATGGTCGAGACAAAGGAAAACATGCAGTATATGAAGGCCCAAAAGTCAGTAGATACTACTGCACTTATTGCGGAAGAGAAGCAACTTCTATCAGGGGGCTGGTTCTTAATCTTTGTCCTTTTCATCCTGCGGGAAACGGGAAAGGTCATTGCTTGCCTTATGAAGGATCTCTTAAATCAACTTACACCTGTAAGTATTGTGGAGCAACTTCAAATAACATTCATAATCTTTGCGTAGGAGCATGCGTCAATCATCCTCTGGGGAAGTGGAATGGCCATCATACTCCTATGCGATAATCTTTGATTTAATCTGAAGCTTCTGTATCTTCAGATGCAGAAGCTTCTTGTGAAGTTGTTACTTTTTCTTTTAATGTTTCAACGCCAGCTACGCACATTCTGAATAATCCAATACAGATGGCACATATTAAACCAAGTGTAAAAAAAAATTTTCCGATTCTATCACCTAAATTTGAGAATCCCATAAGCCCTCCTTGTTATACTCTGAACGTAGCAATCTTATTGTACCTGACTGCAGGTTGATCAGTACATTCGATTCCGAATGTGTCCCTAATATGGCTTAAGCTAAAATATCCAGGGTGGTTGTCTAAACCGTTTTGCTGAACTGCCTGAACATAATCCATAATTGCTTTTGATAAACGAACCTTGCGTTCGTTACTTTGACCATAGCAGAAACATACTGCATCCAATTTTGTTGCTGCTTCTCTTTCTGTCATAATAAAACCTCCTGAAGTTTTTTTAATTATAAATGGTCGGTCTGTCATTTCATGCATGAGTAAAATAATATTGTTGAACATTTAATAACTTCCAATGCGGTTTGCTGTCTATGCTAAAGTTAAAGAACTTTTTCTAGAAACCAATCTTCCTTTCTCCACAAAGCCTTTCCGTTTTACAGAAATCTTCCAGCTTTGTGATTGACGGATGTTTTCCATACAGGACATCTTCCATCATTGCTTTACGAACAACGTTATCGATCTGGCCGCCGCTTAAATCGTAATTTTGTGCAAAGTGTTCGACAACAGAATCTGAAAGCCAGTCCATTTTCGATTTCCAGATTTTTGTTTTAGCTTCGATAGTCGGCTGTTCAAATTTTACTTTAAATAAGAATCTTCGTTCAAAAGCTGCATCAAGATTTCCGGCAAGGTTAGTTGTTGCAATCATAATGCCATCAAGCTTTTCCATTTCTTCCAGAATAATATTCTGAATTGTATTTTCAGTTTGATCCACAGTAGAGGTCATTGCATCTTTTCTTTTTGCTAAAACGCCATCTGCTTCATTAAAAAGAAGAATAGGAGCCTTTCCATTTTTCTCCTGCCTGCACATTTTGCAAAACTGTTTGTATTCAGAGAAAACTCTTTTGATAATCTTTTCGCTTTCGCCGAACCAGCAGGATTTTGTACTGCTTATATCAATATGATAAATCTTCCTGCCAGTTACTTTTGCAAGCTGATATACAGTTTCCGTTTTTCCAGTTCCAGGTCCTCCATGGAAAAGAACCGTGAGTCCACTTGGCATTCCATTTTTTTTGAGACGCTCCTGAATGGCTTTTAATTTTTCTTCTTCAAGTGAAGCTCTAAGCATATCTACCTGCTCTTGATTTTCTCTGCTATAAAACATTTCCTTTGTATGGATATCTTCCGGTTTGATTATATTTATTCCTTTAGGTGATTTCATATACAATTTCATATTTTCACCAAAGAAAAGTTCTTTTCCTTTAATTGATAAATTTACTTCTGCCTCAGATAAAGTCTCCTTATTTGTAAATTCAATTAAGTCATTTTCAAACAGGCAGTTTTTCTCATTCATAAATTCATTTGCATTACCATAAAAATCCACTTTATCGAATATATCAAGGATAGTGTTTTGGAGAATTGTATCATCACCATCCAAAAGATTGCTGCATACGATATAGAAGAACATTCTGTATCTTTCATCAGGCAACAGCACTTTCATATCCTGAACAAATTGTGTAGATTCATATCCCTCTTCAACAATTTTGCATTGACGAAGAATCATAGAACTGCTATGTTCCCGTTTGTTATATCTACGAATACAGAGTTTTCCGATTTCCCTGACAAAATCAAAAATAGTGGGCTCAGCTTCCACAAGTTCATCAAGAACTATTTTTCTGTTATGTAAAACACATTCTAAAAGTGATTCTGATAAAACAAAGTCGTTCTTAAGATTAACCGTCTTACTATTCACACCTTTTGAATTCTTTATATAGCATTTCGCAAGAAGAGATTCTATTTCCTTTTTATAAGCCATAACCTTCATTACAGGAGCCATAAAAAATCGAGATATATCATTTATGCATAAAGAATCACCTTCATTATCAAAATAATATGAAATCATTGCGCAAAGAATCCAGGTTTCATGTTCAGTAGTTCCAAAATAGTTATTCAGAGAATGAACATTTTCTTCAAACTTTTTCGACTCTTTTACCTTGAATCCAGAATTTTCCAATTTTTCAGAAACAATTCCAATGGCGTTGATAACATCAAATTTTAATTCTTTTTTAGTTTTCATAAAACACTCCTTACAATTTATTCACCCAACCAACTTCTGATAACTTTTGCAACATCATCAGGATTTTTGTTTGCCATGTCTTTGATTTTATCTGGCATAAGCTGTTTTATAGTTTTCTGGAATGCTTCAACCTTTGTGCGTTTAGAAAGTATTCCTCGGCGTGCACCATAATCGAGAGCTTCCTGTAATACAGATGTTTCTCTGGCAATTTGTTCCATTCCATTTTCATAAGATGAAGCTTGAGCCGGTGAGTAACGTCCTAACTTCTTCATTGCTTTTCGAATCTTTTTAATCTCTGCAGTAGAAAGATACAAAGCCTCAAAAAGCTCATCGTATTTTGAATTGAATAATGGACCAATTTCAGCTAACAGTATCGCAACCTTTTCTGCGCCGGATAATGCCGACTTTGTTGTTCTTATAAAACCTTCCATAATTACACCTCCAGTTTCAACTATTTACATGTAAAAAGATTTATAGGAATTTCATAAACAGCAGAATAAAAATAACCGCGTTTATGAGGATCGTATTCAATTGGTGCATTTATGCAGGTTCTCAAAAACTCAATATCCCTGCTAATTGTTGAAATACTTACATTAAACATTTCTGCAAGTTGCGAAGAGTTCGGCTTACTTCCCGAAAGAATCTGCTGATGGATTCCTATTAGTCTTTCCAGCATTTGCTTCTTCTCTTTGTTTTTCATTTCATTATTCATAATCACCTCTATTTTTTATTTTAGCAGGCAATATCTGTCACCTCGTGCTAGAGAAAAATATTTGTTTAACTGCCGCGATTTGCTAGACATAAATTTTATAATAATGAATAAGAAATCAAACTGGAGGTATTTATGACTTACCTATCAATTTTTAATGTATTAGATAAAACAATCTCTCATCTGGAAAAATGTATTCAAAATCCAGAATCGGATTTGCAATTATTTGACAGTTCTTTATTAACTTTTTCTAAGGGTGAATTAATTATCCTTGCCGGTTGCCATTCAATAGGTAAGACAAGTTTTCTAATAAATTGCCTTCGTGAATTCGGACTTAAAAGAAAAATACCTTCTGCATTAGTTTGTTGTAATACGACAGATAGTGTAGAAATCGGAAATAGGATCCTTTCGCAAGAAACTGGGGTTTTGTATCCCAAATTACGAAATGGGCTTCTTGTGGCGAATGATATTGAATTACTAGAACAAAGAATTCCAGAAATCGCAGATTCACCAATTTATATCTCTGATACTCCAAATATCAGTTTGAACGATTTGGAATCTGTTGCAATAAAAATGCTTGAAGAAAAAAATATTGAAATTCTACTAATAGATCAGTTTGAATATCTTGCAGAGATTTGCAACTCAGACTCTGTGGATACTACAGTAGCTGTTTTATCTAAGCTAAAAAACCTTGCTCTTAAATTAAATATTCCAATAGTACTATCCATGCAAATTGAAAACAATAAAAAAGGCCTGGAACCAGACTTACATTCATTTCGTCAAAACATGATAATTCCACATATTGCTGATAAAGTATTATTACTTCACCGCACATTTAATAGTCAGAAAAAGTATTTTTCTTCTGCAAAGATATCTCTTGCAAAAAATGAAAGTGGAAAAACTGGAGAAATTGCTTTGAAGTTTTATCCTTCTGCCGGTTTATTCGAAACTTATTAAAAACTAATTAAAAAAACTCACTGTATTATTCTTAGACTCCAATTATAACCTATATATTATAAAAAAAGCCACAACGAAATCCCGCTATGGCTTAATCATATACACGCTGATACAAAGAAAAGATTAAATTAGAATCTTACATTCATAACTGTTATATCATCTGGCAGGAGGGACTGGCCTATCCAGTCATTTACAGTTTTTTCTATTGCCTTTTCTGCGGAATATACATCTGTATTGAAAAGCTCGCCGAAGAAGGCTTTTGTGCGCGGCTCGTCGTAGCGTTCTCCGTCGTCGCTCTGCATATCAGTAAATCCGTCTGAATATAAATCAATCTGCAGACCTGACTTCATAGGCATTTTATAAGCACCCTTCTTTTCACCGGTAATTGCATCTGCAACCGCGCCCATTCCAAAAGGCGGCAGGGTTGGAGCCAGAGTTGCAACACGGCCCTTGCCCGTATCATCCTTAAGATAAGCAAAAACATTTGTGTGACCGCAGTTATAAACGCTTACAGACTTTGTCTTATAATCAACATAGCAGACAGCACCGGTAATAAAGTTTCCAACCGGAACAATCTCCTTTAAGAAATTATCCAGCATTACAATCAGCTGGGAAGGAGCAAGCTTAGAAGAATCCTGTAGAGAAAACATAGAGAAAATTGAACCAAGAGTTACAGTAAGAAGCGATGCCGAAACATTTTTTCCAGAAACATCAAAACAGCCGATTACATAGCGGCCTTCGCAAAGCTCCTTTGCAACATAATAGTCGCCGCCAACGGCATTTGCCATGCGGTTCCAGATGCATACATCAAAAGGAAACTTCTTTACATCGGAATTCTTTTTAAGCATGTTCTGCTGAATTGCCGCTGCCTTTTCCATATCCTGGGCACGGAGTTCTTCCAGCTTAGCATTCATTTTGGCAATTGAAACAATTCCGTAAAAGCTTCGGTTATTGAGAAGGACTACAAGATGTTTGAATTCTGATTTAATTGCGGCATCATTAACTTTTGCGGCAACCTTTTCTATAAAGTCGCTGCAGTTTAATGTGAAGGGACTTTCTTTAAGATAATCACCGCAGGTTTTTGAAGAAAAAAGCTTAAAGCCCGAGGCCTTATTTTTTTCGATTACATCGCGTTCTACAACGCCGACTACTGCATCATCTCTTTCGATTGGAACGGCAGTAAGGTCGGGCTGTTGCTCAAACATTTCCAGCACTACGTCCAGGCTGGCACGACTGCTGACCGGTTCAATGGTCATTACGATTGAACCAATCTGTCTCTCATTAAATGAATTTTCAAACCCTGTCTTTCTTACATCAATTGAACTTTTTTCTTCAAGATCCTCAGAAAAGAAAGAACTGTCAATTATTTCTTCTTCCATAGGTAAAATCCCCTATGGTCAATTATACACTCAAATTCTTAAATGTCAAAATAAAAAAATAGATCCCGAAACAAGTTCGGGATGACAGCCTTGTTTCGGGATGACAGCCTTACTTCAGGATGACGCTTCTCGCAATGACAAGCAGCGTCACATCGTCATGCTGAACTTGTTTCAGCATCTATTCTCCACGACCAAGCATGAAGGCTTTTTTGTTCATCTCAAGGAACTGAGGCTTAACCAGCTTTTCAATAGCAGTCATCCAGGCCTCTACCGGGAAGTCCATGTAACGCGAAAGGCGTCCCATCAAAACGATGTTTACAGATTTTGCAGTTCCAGCCTGCTCAGCCAGAGTAAGACAATCAAGGGCATCAACCTTAATTCCAGCCTCCCCCATCTTGCCAACCAGATCCTCAGGATACTCAGCCGCGCCGGTAATAACAGGCATAGGATCAATCTTCTGAGTGTTCACGACAATCTGCCCGTCCGCCTTAAGCCATTCAGTGTAGCGGGCAGCCTCAAGCAGCTCAAAGGAAACAATAAAATCAGCCTCGCCCTTATCAACGATTGGTGAATAAACCTTGTCGCCGTAGCGAACGTAAGTAACAACCGAACCGCCGCGCTGGCTCATTCCGTGAACCTCGCTAACCTTTACATCATAGCCCGCATCAAGCAGAACCTGTCCCAAAGTTTTAGACGCAAGCAAAGCCCCCTGACCGCCCACGCCAACAATCATTATATTTTTTACCATAATATTCTCCATTCATAAGGAGGGGGAAGTCTCCCCCTGCGCCCGCACTACGTTGCGGGCTACCCCTTCTAACGGGGGCCAACCCCCGTAACGCCCCCCCGCTACAGTGCACCAAACTTACACATCTGACTACAAACACCACAGCCTACGCAGAGTGTTGCATCAATCTTAGCCTTTCCGCCCTTCATAGAAATTGCCGGGCAGCCAATCTTCATACACATTTTGCAGCTCTTACACTTATTCTGGTCCACAACCAGCGGAGGATTATGCTTTACCTCTTTGAGAAGCGCACAAGGACGTCGGCTGATAATCAGGCTTGGCTCTGCAACTTCCAGCTCCTCGCGAACGGCAGCCTCACATTCTGCAATGTTGTAAGGGTCAACTACGCGAACTCTATTAATTCCCATAGCGCGGGCCAGAGCTTCCAGGTCTACGCGGCCGGCTGGGTCTCCATACAGGTTCTTTCCGGTTGTAGGATTCTGCTGATGTCCAGTCATACCTGTAATTGAGTTATCAAGCACGATTACAGTTGAGTTAGACTGATTGTAAGCAATTGTCGCAAGTCCGGTCATGCCGGAATGCATAAAGGTTGAGTCACCGATTACGGCAACAGATTTCTTTTCGTTTTCTGCACCACCGGCCTTGTTCCAGCCGTGAAGTCCGCTGAAGGAAGCACCCATACAAAGAGTTACGTCCATAGCGGAGAGCGGCGCAACCGAGCCCAAAGTATAACATCCGATATCACCAAATACAGTTACCTTAAGTTTGTTGAGGGCATAGAACATTCCACGGTGAGGGCAGCCCGCACACATAATAGGAGGGCGAACAGGAATCTGAACACCGTCAAGCTTTTTGCCCTGTGGAACTTCCTTTCCAAAAGCGGCAGCCACAAGATTCTGGCTGAACTCGCCGCAAATCGGGAACATATCTTTTCCGTGAATCTCGCACTTAAGGCCAAGACCGCGGACAAAAGTTTCGATAATAGGATCAAGTTCTTCCACAACAATCAGCTTTTCAAGGCCTTCAGCAAACTTGCGGATCATATCAGCAGGGAGAGGATTTACCATACCAAGCTTCAAAATATTTACGCTGTCGCCAAGAACTTCCTTCACATACTGATAGCTTGTAGACGAAGTGATAATACCTGTAGCGGTCCCTGAGGCACTCGAAGGGCCGCTACATACTTCTATTCTATTCACACCCGAAGTCTCGCTCCACTTCTCCAGCTCCTTCATTCTCTGCTCAACAAAAGGATGGCGCTTAATTGCGTTAGCAGGAGCCATTACATATTTAGAAATTGTTTTTTCATAAGCCTTGTGCTCCGGTACTGCGCGCTCGGCAGTTTCTGTAATACTCTGACTGTGGGCAACGCGGGTACACATCTTGTACAAAACCGGAGTATCAAATTTCTCACTGATTTCAAAAGCCATTTTCGCAAACTCGCGGGCTTCATCAGCATCAGAAGGCTCGAGCATAGGAACCTTTGAAGCAATTGCGTGATGGCGGCTGTCCTGCTCATTCTGAGATGAATGCATTCCAGGGTCATCCGCAACACCAATAACAAGACCGGCATTTACACCTGTATAACTCATTGTATAAAGAGGGTCGGCAGCAACGTTCAAACCAACGTGCTTCATACCACAGAAGGCACGGCGGCCAGCCAGACAGGCACCAAAAGCCGACTCAAGGGCAACCTTTTCATTCGGCGCCCATTCACAATAGATTTCCTTAAACTTTGCAGCTTCCTCAGTAATCTCCGTACTAGGAGTTCCCGGATAACTCGAAATAACCTCGCAGCCAGCTTCAAACAAACCACGAGCAGCTGCAGCGTTACCCAACATAAGTTGTTTCATCTTTTTTCCCTTATAAAATTGATTTTTAGTGAGACTATAATTTTACAGCGATTTTAAAGAATGGTAAATA
>CAMNGG010000239.1 GCA_946537975.1 uncultured Treponema sp.
GCTTCGTCTGACATAAACTATTCCTCCATCAACCATGTTCTTATGAGCATTGCAACATCTTCCGGATGTTCCTTTGCCATTGAGATTGCATTTTCCTGAAGCTCCATACGTCTTGTTTCTTCGACAGACATTGTAACTTCCATACCGTCGTCCTTTGCTTCCCAAAGAGCGCGTTCGCGGGCTGCCTGCTGTTCTGCAAGAAGACGTGCTTCGCGTTCGCGACGGCGGCGTTCCATTTCCTTGCTGATAATACGGAAGAGAATGAAGCCTACAAGAACAACAACAATTGCTATAAGAATAAGCAGGATTGTATTTCGTCGCCGAATTGCGGCAAAGTATTCTTCATCCTCTGCTTTAAACTCCTCATCGCGGTAATAAGGAATATTAGTTACTTCAACAAGATCTCCTCTTGCTCTATTATAACCAATAGCTCCCTGAATTAGTCTTACAGCTTCAGCCATTTCCTCTGGAGGAACAGGTGTATATTCACGTTTAATTGTTCCATCCTCTATAATGATGTTTCCGTTATTATCTTTTATTCTCTTCCATTTTCCATCAAGGTTGACAGAAACCGAAATTTTATCGATTTTTGGAGAAGAGATTTCTGAAGTCTGTTTTGTATTGATTACGTTATTCTGAGTTACACCGGTTTCGGTAGATTTTCCGATTACGTTTGACATATCAGAATAAACCGCGGGAGTCTGACCTTCTACACCGGCAGGTCCCTCCGGATTATAACCTGTTCCCTGCCACTCTTTTGTAACCGTCTGCTGACTGATTGGAAGTGTATCGCGGTATTCAGAATCATCAAAAGGAGTATCCGGATTATCTGCCTTAATTTCGATTGGAGAATAAACTGTTGCCTCACTTGTTTTTTGAGACATATCCATTTCGATTGCAACGTTCATATCGCGGCAGCGGTCTTCTCCAAAAGTTCTCTGAAGAGCCTTAAGAATTTTCGCACGAAGCTCAACCTCCTGTTTGCGGATAAGCTTCTGCTGCTTTTCGATGATGCTTACACGGTCACTTTCAGCCATGCCTTCAAAATCATTAATCTGATTTCCATCGACATCAGTGATTATAAGATTTTCTTCGCGCAAACCTTCTACAGCAGAAAGAATAAGGCGCTGAATACCAAGAATACGCTTTCTGTCCTGCAAAAGGTTACTCTGAGGGGTAGTTTTAAGAATAACACTTGCAGTAACAGGATTCTGATCTGCGGTAAAGAGCTGATTGTCCGGCAAAACAATATTGACATCTGCCAGCTGAACATCGGCAATTGCTTCAATATGCTGTTTAAGCTGTCTTTGAATAGTATTTTTAAGTTTTACATTCTGGTCTGCATCGGTTGTAGACCAGCTTCTGTCATAAAAACCTGCCCAAGGGTCAACTGATGAAGGAACAAGATTTTCAGAAATTAAAATCTCGCGCATACGGCGGGCAGTCTTATCATCACTTACTGAGATATAACCGTCTGTTGTTGTATAGGCTTCAACATTTTCCTGTGAAAGACGGTCAAGAATTTGAGTACGAGAAGTTTCGTCTGTTACCGGAGCATTAAAAAGACGGACAGTAGAAGGCTTTGCAGAAAGCTTTACTGACGCAATTATGACTATGATTACAACTACAATTATGCCAAATAATATGACTTTTTGAATCGGTTTCCAGTTCGACCACATCTTTTTGGCCGACTCGGTAACCTTTTTAAGCCATTCGTTCATCTGACCCCTCCCGTGAACGAATTTTAAAGAAATTTATACCAAATTTACATACTAAATTTAATTAAGTATAACATAGGAAGTAAAATAATGCAAACGAAAAAATAATGAATGATAGTTAGTTTTAATTAATGACTGTTAGTTAGTTATATGATAAAATATAGTAATTGATTTTTCCATACGCGAGGATTTGTTTATATGAAAAAAATTGTATTCGCTGATATCTGTATGAGAGATGAACAGGCTTTTCACAAGGCCTGTTACAAAGGAAGTGGAAATGCAGGCAGCAATTACGCCGAAGAAGTATATTACCCTATCAACGCAATTCTTGCAGATAAACTGAAAAAAGACGATGACGTAAAGGTTGTTCTGGTTCAGACCATCGATAAAGAAGATGAACGTGAGCAAAACAATGTTAAGGAAAATACTGAAAAATTCAAAGCCGAACTCAACCATATCAACGAATCAATCAATGCAAAAATTGATTACAAAGAAGTCTGCGCAGACTATAATGAGCTCAAAGAAAATCATGAAAAGCGAATTATGACAATTCTCGAACAGATGGAAGAAGATGCTGAGCTTTACGGTGATATAACCTTTGGGCCGAGAACAGTCCCTATGGAAATGCTCTGTGCCTTTGCCTTTGCAGAACAGTTTTACAATGCTGATATCAAAAAGATTGTTTACGGTCAGGTAAAATGGGAAAACAACACACCCAAAGAGCCGCAGCTTTTTGACATTACTTCCCTGCACTATTTAAATTCCCTTACCTATAACATGCAGCCAGATACAAAAGAAGAAGCAATGAAAGCTCTTAAATTATTTTTCTCTCTTTAATAATACCGGAAATTTCACATGGAACAAGAAGCTTTTTATGAAAAAATCGACGAACTCTATAAGGAAATTGCAGATCAGCCGGAAGAAAACTCAAGCACTGGAAAAAAGGAACTGGCAGAGTTTCTTTTTGTAAATAATAAAAAATGGGCTAAGTATCCTGTTCAGCTCCTTGAAACTCTTAATTACTGTCTTTCTCATTACGATAGCAGCAGAGGTGCTTTTTCAAACATGCTCACCTTTATGCTTCACCAGAAAATCGGGAATACAGAAACTGACGAAAAAAAAGATGAACAAAAACGCCGTTACAATGAAATTCCTATTGAAAAACAAAACTCCGATGGTGACTACATATTTATTACAGACCAAGCACCTCCGACAGAACATCATTTAACTGATATTGAAAAACTATTAACAATAGACGATCTGCAGAATACCTTTGAAAAAATTGACAAAACCCTGAAAGAGGAAGAAGAAAACCAAATGGCAAAATCTCTCCTGGCTACACGGGAAATTCTTTACATTCTAAAAAAACAGAGCTATGAATTATTAAAGGATCCGCGGGTTTTTGAACTTGGCAAAGCCTTTGATTTTTCGAACAACCACATCTGGAATACTTTCTTCTATGATATAGATAATTTACCGACTAAGGAAGTTTTAGCCGCCTCGATGGGTATTAAGAAAAGCAATGCTTCAAAAATGATGACCCGCTTCTACGAAAGGCTAAAAGTTTCAGTTGATAAAATTACAACCATGTAGGATAATTACCAGCATGTACAGTTTTCAGGATTTAGCCAACCATCTTAAAGATGTTCACAAGTTGCCTGTGGATCCGAACCAGATTCAGGATTTAAGAAACATCGGTTATTACCACGGCTACAAGGGTTACCGCTTTATACGCAAAGCCGGAAATCTTATTAACTTTACAGCATTTGGACAGATTGTTGATCTGAACAATTTTGACATGCAATTAAAAGGTTTATTCTACCCAAACCTTATGTTTATAGAAAACGCATTAAAAAGTTATGTTCTTGAAGCAACTCTTGCTGAATGCCAAAGTGAAAAACTCAATGACGTGTATAAAAAGGGGCTTACATATTATTCAGAATTTTCTGCAGGAACACCTCCGTATAAAAAAGAATTTAAGCGACGTATGGAACTTGAAATGAAAATTTCAAATGCCTTGATTCGTGACTATATGTCTGATAAAGCAATTGAAGTTCATTTTTACAATCAAGATAAAGAGATTCCTATCTGGGCCGCTTTTGAAAGTCTTACACTTGGTGAGTTTGGAACTTTTTTTGCCTGCTCGAATAAAACTATCAGAAATAATGTTTCAACTTTATTAAACTTACCGACAAATCTTAACAGCGACAGCTTCCTGCTCAAAGAAATCATTTTTTCTCTTAAAGATTTACGTAATTCTATTGCACATAATGGAATTATCTTTGATACCCGTTTTGCAACGAGCAAAGTTCCAAACAGAATAAAAAGGCTTATAGAAAATGAGTTGAAAATAAATCAAATTGATTTTAATTATATTGTATCTTACATTGCATTGATTATTTTTCTTCTTAAACAGATGGGGGAAAACCGCAGGGCCAAAAGCTTTATCAACGAATACGTAAAGCTTCAGAACATGCTGAAAAGACTCCCCCCTAACACAAGCATTAAGATTTTTGGTTCTCAGGATGCAGCTGTTGTTGCTGCAATGCTTAAATATGTCTCTTGATTTTTCAGGACTTTTACAGTATATTAATAAATGAATTGAAGCAGGATTCCTTCGGGAGCCTGTTTGAGGGAGAGGATACGTTCGTCTCCCTTCATTTTTTTAAAAGGGCCAGCCGTTACTTAAAATCTCTTTTTCTGAAATCAATATTTCCATTGAGTGTTCCTTTTTTTCATACTCAATGCCCTTTTTATATCTGTCAGATAAAAAAATAACCTTCTGATTTTTTGATCCAACCCAATCGCGTTCTGAATCTGGCTGAGTTTTATCATAGAGCCCGTCAATAAGAATATCTGTATTTGCAAGTAATTTTCTCACAGAAGGCTCTTGTGTTTTCAAAAGAGTTTCATATAAAAAACCGGTAAAAACCAGAACAGAAAGATTATTTTTTTTACACCACTCGGCAACAAGACTTAAACCTTCCGCCTGCAACAAAGGCTCGCCTCCAATAAAAGAAACCCCTTCTATTTTAAAATCTCTTTTTGCCTTTTCGATTATCTGTATAAAATCAGAAACCTCTACAATATGAGCCTGAGAAAAAGTCTGCATTTTCTGATTGCAGCAGTCAGGACATCTTTGTTTACAGCCCTGCACCCACAAAGCAAAACGCTTTCCGGGTCCTTCAGATTCTGTACAAAGTCTGACTGCTGCCAGGTTTAAATACGTTGCCATTATTTCAAATTACACAAAATCAAAATCAAAAATTTGTCTAATAAGTGTGATTTTTATTCTTCGCCCTTCTACATTATCAGAACGCATAAAAATCCATTCAGCAAGCGGATTCACTATATAGGTTTCTATAGTGTTTAAAAGACCGCGACCACCATTTGCTACTCCAGCTTTCTCTGCAATAAATTTAAACGCCTCATTCTCGTTTTCAAATTCAAGACTTGCCTTGTACTTCTCTTTTACGAAATTTTCGACAGCAATAAATTTTGCTTTTGCAATTTGAATAAATACATTCGAATCGCTGATAAAGTTGAACGCCACAATATTGTCGCCGATTCGGTTCAAGAGCTCCGGGCGTTTCAATTCTTTAACAAAATGCTCTTTTACCTTATTAACAAAAGTTTCACGAACCAGCTTCGCATCCATACCGCTCGGATTTACATCTGCTGCACCTATATTTGAAGTAAAGATGATGATTGTTTCCGCAAAAGAAACTGTCTCACCTTTTCCGTCAGTAAGGCGGCCGTCTTCCAGAATCTGCAGGAATTTATCCAGAATGCGGCCATGTGCCTTTTCTATTTCATCAAACAAAATTACACAGAAGGGCTTTTCTTTTACCGCATTCGTAAGCTGTCCGCCTGCCTCATAGCCTACGTATCCCGGAGGTGCACCAACGAGTCTCTGGTCGCTCTGCTCGTGGTTATACTCAGACATATCAAAGCGAATGCAGGCATTTTCATCACCAAAAACAAATTCTGCCAGAGCCTTTGCAAGCTCAGTTTTACCGACACCAGTTGGACCTACAAAGAACAAGGTGCCCTTTGGCTTTTTCTGCTTTGCGGAATGCTGTAAACCAGAGAAACCTGTATAGGCACGGATAATTACTTCCTTTACCTTATCGATTGCCTGAGGCTGCCCCTTTACTCTGGCCGAAAGTCTATCTTCAATTTCCGCTAACTTTTCTTTTGAAAGCTCCTCCCATGGGCTAACCTTTTCTCCATATTTATAGAGATTAATCAGCTTTTCAAAAGTCATTGTTTCTGAATTCTGTCGGGAAAGCTTCATAAGCTGGGCAATTTCTTTCAGAGAAAAGCCGTCAAGCGCATCAAGTAAATCATCAAATATTTTTTTATCATCAATATTCTGAGAGATTTTTAGACAGGTCTTGTTTTCTGAAAGAAAGCTTTCACGCTCACTTCTGGCCGGAAGTGGAATATTTACAGAGCTTACAAGGGGATTATTCAGATAATAAGATGGAGGAATCATAGCATTATTTTTTGTAATAAGAACAACAATATTTCCTACCGCTTCAAAATTTGGAGAAAGTATATCATAAGACTGAGAATCCTTGAGAGTCTTCCCCAGAACTGTAAGATACTGACGTTCAGCATCTGAAAGAGAATTTGCGTTTCCAAAGATAAAATCTGAATAGTCAAGAATGAAAGCGGTTTTTCCACTGCCTCCGCTTATAGCCTGCAGCATATATGGAAAAAACTCTGCCGGATTTGTATAGGTGTTTGTATTTACCACATCTTCACCAGCAGACTCGTCCTCACCCAAATCGTAATCGTTGCCACCTGCCTGTTCAGAAGCTGCAGAATTCGTAATCTCAATCTTGTCAGAGAATTTAAGGTCTATTCCGCTCACTCTATCCCATTTTACAACCTTCTCGTACCCCTTGCTTTTCAGATTTTTCATAACAATTTCTACAAGACTGTCATATTTTCCCTGATTCAAAGCATCAAAATAAATATCATCTGTATTACCAAAAAGAATAATTGATGATTTAATTCCCGCATCCCGGTTAAACCTGTCGAGCCAGGCCATTTTACTTTCTGCCATTTACATGTTCCCCCTTTTTGAATCGCTTGAAGCACTTTGTGTTCTTGAAAGACGGTCTGGATTTTCCCAGATTACCCGTTCATCAGAAAATTTTACGGAATAGATTTTTTCCAAATCTACATTAAATTTTTCAATTTCTTTAAGACAGGTCATACCCTCATAATTATCAAAACGATAATTCAGCTTTCCCTGAAGATTGATTTTACAGGTTGCTTGTTTGCCAGACGGCTTTTTTGCCTTTATAAGAACATAGGAATTATTTCCCTCTCCAAGAAGCTGAGGCTTTTCAACTGTAAATTCCTGAGACCTCAATTCCTTTATTATTGCCTTTACGGTTTCGCGACGAACCTCTTCATCTATAAGAGAATTGTCTACCTGAGCACGAAGAGCATTAATCTTTTCTGTTATTTCTTCTACTGAATTTTCCATAGACAGATTTTCTTTCAGCTGTGACATTTCAATAAGGAGCTTTTCTTTATTTGCTTCGTTTTCAAATTTTTCATTCTCTACAGATTTTATTGCATCATTAATCTGATTTGTCATAATTTCAAGCTTTGCTTTTTCAAGCTTTTGTTTTTTCCATTCTGCCGCTTTTTCTTCTGCAATTTCAGCTGCTTTTTCAATTTGCTTTATAAGCTCTGCTTCTGCAGTAATTTCTTCATTTTGTATTTTGGTTTTTATTTCTTCTAATTCCTTAAGTCCAAAATTTGCAAGAGCAGGATTTTTGATTTCACTTAAGCTAGAATAAAAAGCCTCTTCCAGCTTAGATTTTGCCTCGGCCTTTTTACGCTGTATTTCTTCATAACGGAGTCTTTCCTGACGGGCAAATTCTTCTTTAGCAGAACGTACAAGAAAAGCTATTGAATTTAACATACTTTCTGTTTCATAACATAAATCACGAGCCGTAAGGGGATCGCTTGTTATTATAGAAGAAATGTTCTTTATATTACGGGCAAGATTTTTCATTTCATCAGGAACATAGGAATCGAAAGCGTCATTTTTCATCTGTTCAAAACGAGCAGAAATTTCTTTTAACGCTTTCTCAGAATAATCGGCAGCTCTCTTATGTTCCAGTTCTTCCCTTCGTTTTCGTTCTAATTCATACCTTGCATCTAACTCGTGACTCATTTTTTTCCTCCGTTATTCATTTTTTTATTTGCATTCATTTTTGCTTCAAATACCTGATTGTATTTTTCAGATTCCTTTATACTTCCGTATATTTTTTCGAGATTGTGCAGATTACTTCTCCAGGAATTTATGAACTCATTCAGTTTTTTCTTATCTGTTTCTGTACTTATTTTGATACAGAGCTCATACAACTTAAAAACCCTTTCTTCAAAATCCCAATGTGCAGTCTTTATTTTTCCTGTAAAGACTTTTTCAAAATAATCATTTTTTGCCTTCTCAGAATAAAACTTTCCCCAGATCCCCTGCTTATTCAAATAACCATGAAAGCCTGGTGCTTTTTGTTTAACAAGGTCAATAAGAGCCCAGACATCTTCCAGCGAATCTGTTGGCTGCAGACAAGGAATAACTGCTTTTAAGAGCTCTGTCAAAACCTGATTTTTTATAGCAGGGTTCTTTGTATATTCTTTTATAACTTTTATTGCAGAAGGAAAATCCTTTACAGTCTGCTTTATCTGATTTTTATCAATCAAGGAATCAGCAACAACTTCATTTGAAAGCAGTTTTTTTCCGGTCAACTTAAGATTTAACTGATTCAGTTCATTTAAAATTTTGTCTTTATCGCTTGCAGAATGGTCGGCAACAAGCTTATCTAAAAAGCCGTTAAATTCCTTTTTTAAGCCGTTCTCTTCATTTAACAAAAGCAGAACAGCAGGCTGACTTTTATAATACTGCTCAACTATTGAAAGAATACAGTCCCTTACATTCAATTCATTTTTCTTTGGAATATAGGAAAAGGTTATATCTCTTGAAACATCCCCAGCTCTTACAGGGAATTTTTCTGCTTTTATACAAAAAAGATTGTTTACATAAATACACGCAGAATGAATTACCGCTTCCGGTGCTGAAGGAATTGTAACAATAAGTCGACCGCTTTCTGCCTTTACCGCTAATTTATTCGCATTGAATACAATAACAGACTTCACGTCTTTGTTTTTATTTTTGCCATCCGAAATTTTCTGAAAAAAGTTTTCTTCATTGAAGAAAGAATTTTCAACTATAAAAGCTTTACAGTTATTATTACCGGTAGCATAATTAATACGATACTGAACATTTTTTATGGAATGTTCAAAATTGCTTATCGTATCACTTGAAAACAACAATAACTCCTGGACCTGTGAATCAGGCTTTGTAATTGAAGATACAGGACATACTTTCAGGCTTTCTGGAGGATTATTTTCAAAGTTTTTAAGACTTTCTTCCTCAAGTTCAACAGCTTTATTACCTTCAAGCTTCCAGAGGAGTCCATCTTTTAACTGAACTTTATGCTTACTGTTTTCATAGCAGACATTGCGTTCACTTGGAAACACAGCACTAATCTGGGTATCTACTTTGAGCCAGTCAATTTTCTTTTGCTTAGCTTTCTTATTTTTCTTTTTATTATCCTCTGCCTGCGGCCAGTTTTTAGACAGCATTGCTTTTACAAGTGGATCGTCTGCCAGGCTGTCTGTCTGTTTCTTTTTGTCCTGATTTTCAGTTTCCGGTTTTTGAGCTTCCAGATAATTTCGGATTTGTTTCTCTGGAAAATATTTTTCATTACCCTCTTCTTCAAGAGGTATATAATTACCTTTAGGCTCAGAAGTAAAATTATTTCTGTCGGTAATCAGCTTTTTATTTAAAGCATCATATACTACATTCACTATATCTCTTTGCTCTTCTGCCGGCAAAAAGCCCTTCTGCTGCATTTCTTTTCCAAGCGGTAAAACTTTTACATCGCTAAGCTTAAGCTGGTTAAGAGTAGTATCATCTGTAAAGTCCTTACAGTTTACAGCACTTAAATCGTAAAGTGTTTTTAAAACAGGCATAATAAGTTTTTCAGGATTATCAATCATAAAATATTTTTTGAAAAAATCCTCGAGGTTTTCATTCTGAAATTCACTTCCCTCGGCTTTTATAAGCGCTTCCAGAAAAAGCCATTCAAAAGCCGTAGACTTACGGGGAGTAAGATGCGAAACCATAACTTTATATTTCATATAAGGATGTGCTATTATTTCTTCACAAACTTCCATCTTTAAACTCTCCTAACCTTTAGCTTCGTTATATTCTTTCAAAATATTTTTTTCAACTTCTGTAGAAATCAGTTTTGCAGAGCCTGCAAAGCAGCCATGACGTTTCAAGTCATCAATTATATTTGCATAAACAGGCAGCGTAAGTTCACCTTCCGAATCCATTTTTGGAATAGTAATTTTAAGATGATTGTAAGTATGCTCTGCCCCAACAATAAAAAGCAGATTTTGTGCACGCGAAAAAGCAACGTTAATTCGCTCATAAGTTACAACATGCTTTGAAGCATTACCTTGCTTATTATTACGGACAAGGCTCGTTATAATTATGTTCTTTTCCTTACCCTGAAAGCGGTCTACAGTATTTACATCAATATCAATAGCTTCAAAGGCATCCTTGAATTCTTTTGAATTACGGATTTTTCTAACCTCGGCTCGAATTTCATTTACCTGGCGCTGATAGAAGCTGATTACTCCTACTGAAACCGCATCTTTTTTTCCAAGCCCCTGCTTTTTATACTCTGCCGCAATCTTTTTCAAAAGCTCTATTATCAGATACTTTTCCATAATATTGCAGGCAGAGGTACTGTTCTGACGGAAAGTTTCATAAATTGGCTTTGGAGCATTTTTAGTGCTGCTAGGCAAAAACGATGAATCAAGCCAGTAAACGTGTTTTTTTGGCTGAATGAACGAAGAACCGTCAATTCCATCAATCTTGAGATTATGGGCTTTTTCTTTATTTTCAACCTCGGGAGAATTACCGTTCTGCAGTCTGCCGTCATAAAAGCGATTAATAACATTCATAATATCAGAATGCATACGGTACTGAGTCAAAAGCGAATGCTTTATCTTTTCATCAGCCTGTTCAAAGTAAGCCTTAAATAGAGAAGCAGTTACCATATTTTTAAACTTATTAAAATTATCCTCGTTAAGAACCTGTCTTAAGTCTTCTTCCTCCTCGCTTAAATCATCAATCATCTCTTTGTAAGATTTTTCATGTTCTTCAAACATTGGAGGAAGCTGTCGGTGGTCTCCTACGAGTATTACCTTTCCAGCCTTCATAAGAGGAATAAGCAGTTCAGGAGGTGTAGCCTTACTTACCTCATCTATGATTACTACATCAAAATTATCAAAGCCTTTATCCGAAAGATCTTTCATGTTGCTTGTACAGGAAACACCCACTACATTGCAGGAATTAATATAGGAGTCCAGAAAATACTCATTATCATACCGATAGGTATTTTCATCATCCAGCTTCTGGCAGAATTTCTGCATTGTTTCGCCAAAGCCAGTGCGTAAAAGCTTTGATTTATTCTGTTCAGATTCCAGCTGCTTTAAACGCAATTTTATTGCCTCTGACAGCTCTATACCATTTGCGGCTTCAGAAAGCTCATAGCGTGAACACAACTCGCGGATTTGACTTGACTTAGACTTTCGCTGTCTGCCTTTATCTTTAAGCTCCTGCTTAAGAGTATTTATTTTTCCTTCCAGAGCATTCTTAGCTTCCACAAGAGACTTCATTCCTTCTGACGAATTAGACTGTATTAATTGCTGCATTTTTTTCAGCGAGTCATTAACAGAGTCTTTCCATTGATTATAAACAGACTCAAGCAGGCGGCCTACTGAAGTCTTGTCGCTTTTGCATTTAGCCTGCAAATCTGCAGAAAAGGCTTTGCGAATCTCAGAGGATAATTCGATACCACCTGAGATTGAAATCTTATCTCTTTTAAGCTTCAGACTATCCCATTCTTTTTTCTTTGTCTGGCTGAGTTCTTCATTTCCAGCGTCAACCGCTTCAAGATATTGCTTTTTTACAATTTCAATCTGTGCATTCAAGTTTTCGAATTCTGAATCTCCATTATTTGAACCGCTTGTTTTCTCTAAATTCTCAGAAAGCTTTTTAAACTCTAACATAACAAGATGATTTGCTGAAATAAAATTGTCGGGTATAGTTATACCATTGCTTTGCGCAAAGTCCCTTATCGCTGAAAGCTCATTTCTTAGCACTGAAGAAAATTCATCTGGAAGAACATCGTAGGGTTTTCCGTTATCAATAAAGGCCTTAAAGGCATCAAGCTTACGGCGAAGATTTTCCTTATCTGAATTAGCGGCTTCTATTTTCCTTAATTCTTCTATAGTTTTATTATATTTTGAGTTTTCTGTATCTATAGTTTTGTTAAGTTCTTCAATTTGAATTCCAAGCCCATCAAAATCTTTCTGCAACAAAGTTACATCGCGTAAATCCTTATTACATTGATTAATACTTTTATCAACGCCATTCCAGCCGTCAAGAAATTTTGAAGATATAGATTTTGAAAGCGATTGGTAATAATACTTTAAAGCGTCTTTTTCGATGTATTTACATTCCTGCTCTTCATCATTCTTCTTTTTCTTTTTGCCACCACGACCACCAAGTCGAATTGCACGAATAGAAGGATTATTTGAAAGTCTGTCCAAAGCGTTATCAACCGCATCATTAGACTGAGAAGAAACAAGAACACGAAGTCCTTTACGGGCAAACTGATAAATTATTTCAGCGATTACTGTAGTTTTACCGGTTCCAGGAGGTCCCTGCAGCAAAAACAGTTCTTCTGCATTTAAAGCTTTTTCTACAGCCTCTTTCTGATTTTGATTCTGAGCAATTTTTGGATTCGCCCATTCTGTTATTTCTGCGGCTTCTCTTGCAGGAATCGCTGCCTGTTTTACATCAAAAAGCCAGTTAATAAGAGTTTGAGAATAACAGTTACCCTCTTCAAGGTTGCTTATTGCCTGTTCAAATCTTCTTATAAGCGCAAAGTCACCAGCGGCAGAAAGTGCAATAAATCCATTTTTTGGAATAGCAGAAATATAGTCTTCGATTTTTGTATCATTTTCTGTATCATCCGATTCATCTGCTGACTCCCCTTCCTGCTCCTCTGAGGGCTCCTCTTCTTTAGCTTCCTTTAATAATTCATCGGGAAGCTTATAGGAAGCATCGACTATAAAAGCATGCTGAAACTGCTCCTTTAATTCTTCTACTGAGAAAGTATTATCGCTGCTATTTATAATAGCATTATCTTCCTCTTTTGAAGATGGATGTTTATGAGCAAGCTCTGGATTTTCTTCTGCGCTGCCAGTCAGTTCCTCTTCGTACGAAAAACCTTGCAAAAAGCCCAAGCTGTTAGTGATATTGTCACCAAAAGATTTTTTACATTTTCTTACATACATCAGTTCTCTATCATAATTAAACTTCCAGAAATCAAGCGAAATAAGATTATTAAAAATACAGGCATCGCGTTTTATATAGCGTTTCTCTTTTTCAAAGACTTCTTTTGATTCGAAGATTAAACTAAAAGTGATTGTCTTAGTTTCTTTGTTGTATTCGAAGTCAAAATATTTAGCACCATGAATCTGTTTATTTGTAATTTCCTTACGCCAATCCAGGTATTTCTTCCATTGTTCAAGATTATCCATTGCATTCTTACGAATAGATGGTAATGATGCAAGAAGAGTTGTAAAGTTTAAATCAGAAGGATTAGGATTTGGAAGAAAAGACAGTTCACATTCGGCTTCAAAGTCCTTTTTTTCGGTTTCCTGTATTATTTGAATTGAATCTATTATGCTTATCCCTACTTCGCCTTCCTCTGTTATAAATCTGTGGCCAAGAAAAAGCAGGGTTTCATTTTCCTCAAGGTATTTGTCACAAAAGTCTCCTTCGCTTCGCACAGGACGAATTCCAAACTGTATTTTGTCACTTGATGGAGAGAGATTTCGTATATAATACTTTTTTGATAAACCTGGTACAAAATTTTCTTTTATAATGGAATTAAGGAGAGGATTGATTTCAGCATCAGAATTATCTGCTATTTCCTTTAACTTTGGACTATGAGCAAGCAAATTTCTTTCATTTTCTTTTCTATTTTTTAAACTTGGAATCCCCTTATTGAGCTGTATACAGACTTCTATTGATTTATTATTTTTTGAAGAAGTATTTTTTGGAGCCAAAGAATCCCACCACTCTTGTATAAAATCTGCAGCCTTGTCTATGGCATTTAAATCTATATCATTAAGTACATTATCTTTTTGCATACTTAATTATAGCATATATATATTCAAAAGTTGACACGAAAAAAAACATTTTTTTCAAAACTCTCTGTCAACTTTTCCCACTCCCCACTCTATATAATTAACATGGACACAATAAGAATAATTTTAACCTGGGGCGGCGTTGGAGTCGCAATTGGAATCGGGATTGTTGCGGTTATTGCCGTAGCAGTCAAACTAAGCGAGTTTTACGCAAAGCTTTTCCCTAAAAAGGATTTGCCCAAAGTTGATTTTCTGGAAAGCCAGCTGAATACCATGGGGCGCGACTATGTAGTTTTTTCTTACGAGATGAAAATGGTAACAAAGCTGCTGGTAGAAAAACTCAAGGACCTGCGTTTTGATCTCTGGAGTCTGGATTACATTCTTCCCACTATTTCTATTGCGACGGCGAACTTCCCCGCAGGAAAAAACTGCGCAATCAGAATTGAAGGAAAAGAAATCTTTAACGGGGAAATTGCAGCGCAATATTCAGATGAAAAAAAAGCAGACTTCATAGCCTGGAAAATCAGAAAGTATTTTGAAGCAAAAGAAAAGGAAGAAAAAACAGCTGAAGAAGGAGGAAAGGTAAATTGAAAGATCACTTTATTGGAATGAAGGATAATGTTCTTTACCTTCGAGAGTATGGTTCTAACTGGACTTCTACCTATGATTCGGAAGAATCTCTTTTATCTACGGATGCAGAAATGATTTTTGAACATACAATCAATAATCTTAAGTTTGGAAATGATATTCTGCTGATTAAGGATTCTTCTTCGAATGATTATTTTGATTTTGGAATCAAGATTACTAAAGAAGGTTTTATACCAAATAAATCTCTTCTGGGACTGTATTCTCTCTGCAAGGCTGAAAATAATTCCACTTATCCTATCACCTCCCGCCTGAATGTAAAATTCAACAATTATTATTCCGTCACTTCTTTTTTTGAATGCCCGGGTCTTACAACAGAAGTGAAAGACAAAACTGAATGGATGAAACTTTTTAAGCTTTTGGAAGAAGCCGGAAAATCCGTTGGCATTTATTGTCTGCATTTATTTAAAACTGATGAATGTAAAGCCGGAGCAAAACTCCTTCTGGCCGCTGATGATTTATATAATCTGAAATCCGCGTCAAAACTTTTCCGTAACGCAGGAAACAATTACGAAGAATACTTTTATCAGAAAGAAGAATGTAGTTCGTTTCTTAAGACTATTTCTAATCGAGAAAACATCAAAATAGAAAAAGATGATGCCCACCGCGTCATTTTTGAAAACACAAACAAAGGAGATGTGAAAAATGAAAAAGAATAATTTTCTTACAAAAATAGTGATTATGTTCCTTGCCCTTATAATTACAGCAAGCACAAAAGCTTTTGCTGCAGGCCGTTATAATCCGGAAGGATCAGCTGGTGTCGAAGGACATTTTTCGGCAATCATAAAAGCTGACAATCCAGATAAGCCTTATGATGATGCAAATGGACTCGTTTCCCGCTACTCAAAGGGTGAAGAAATTGTCAGTTCCGTAGAAGAAATTGAAATGCCTCTACGCCAGACTGACTATGGTAAGTACTATGATGATTTCAACCGTCGTGTTTCAAATGAGATTCGTCCCGAAGCTAAAAAGCTTTTTATTGAACAGGAAAAATCAAAAGAAATTACGAACCTTGATGACGCTATAATGCCTCTTATCAAAAGAGGTTTATCGGAAGATAGAGATTATTATTACTACTATGCATGGCCGGAATACAAAGTCAACTCTGCTCTTAATAAATATCCGGTTGCTTTTTATGATTCACTGGGAAGAAAGATTTCTGATGATTTGATTGAAGATGCTGCTAAGCTTTATGAAAAGCAGAAAAGACACAGAGAACTTACAGACTGGAGTTCGACCAGCGTAAGCTCTATCTGGTGTTACATCTGGGGAACTGTAAAGTTTATAATTACACTTATGATTCTCTTCTTTATTGCGGCTCTCTTTTATAAAAAGGTGATTAAAAAATAATCGCTGGTTGAGTGCTCGCGAAGCGAGTGTATCGAAACCAAATTAGACGGTGGGTATAATGGTGGTTTCGATACGGTGCCTCGCACCACTCAACCACCATTACTTATTAACTACCGAGTAGTAGTAATTTCATTCCAGCCGGTTACCAGGCGGTCGATTACTGTCTGTGCGAGGTTTAAGCTCTGGCGGGCCTTTGCCATTGCAATTGTTACGTCGTGAACATCAACTTCGTCAGGACTTGTAATAAGCTTTTCCTGAACGGCAGTAACATCCAGCTGATTGCTGTTTACGCTGTTCAAGGCGTCAAGAAGATATGACTGGAAGGTCTTTTTCTGACCACTTTCTTCGAGTCTCTGAATTGCGGCAGCTTCAGTTGATTTATCTGCGCGATGAATCTTTTCGATTGGTTCCAGTCCCGGAGCATTAGTAGTAATAGCCTGAATTTTCCCCTGACCAAAATGAGCCTTGTCTGTGCGAATTAATTGTAATGTTCCGAAATCTTGAATCTTCATTTTTTATTCCCCTCAATCTTTATTGTACAACATCATCAGGATTTTGTACACCTAAAAACTAACGAACGTACGTTAGCGTCATGTCATCCCGAACTTGATTCGGGATCCATTTACAGATGCTGAAACAAGTTCAGCATGACATTTATTTAGTAATTAGCGGCCGATTTCAAGGGCAGCGCTGAACATATCCTTTGCGCCGTCTACTACGGTTGCGTTTGCTTCGTAAGCGCGGGAAGCAGAAATCAAATCTACCATTTCGTTTACGATATTTACATTTGGATATTCAACATAACCTTTGTGAGGTCCACTCTGATATGCATCCGGATGTGTCGGATCGTAAACAAGACGACCTTCCGAAGTGTCCTTTGTGATTTCAAGAACCTTTACTCCTTTTCCAGGACCGTTATCGAGGCTGGCCGGTGTAAAAGGTGTACGCCACTGTGGATTGCTGTCGGCAACAGGAGTCATTATAACTGTTGATTTTTTGAAAGGTCCTCCGTCCTGTGTACGGGTTGTAGATGCGTTTGCGATATTGTCAGAAATTACATCACTTCTAAGTCTTTGAGCAGCCATTCCGGTTGCGGCGATATTTATACTTGTGAACATTCCCATAATTAGTTCTCCTTTTTTTAAGCTACTAGCCCTTAGCTTTTAGCAGGGTTTTAGGGGTGCAACCCCTAGGCGAAGGGGTAGGACGCAACGAAGTGCGGCCGAGGGGAAGGCTTTCCCCTACTTCCCTAATAGCTAATAGCTAACTGCTAATAGCTAACTGCTAATAGCTAACATCTACTTCTTCATTGCTGTATTCACCTGCTCAAACTCAAAATTGGTGAGTTGGGTGAGCATGCGGTACTGCATCTGAATCTGGAGGATGTTGTTTGCTTCTGTTTCGGCATCAACATTATTACCGTTAGCCTTGGCAGTTGTTGTGTAATCAAGAACGCGGCGAGGCTGAACTTCGCGGTAATCGTAAGGAACATTAACCTGAATATGGCGTGAATCTGTAGTTGTAAGATTAAAAGAGTTCTTTGCGGCTTCTTCTGATTCAAAGGCACGCTTGAGTTCGCTTTCGAAATTAACTGTGGAACGCTTGAAATTTGGGACCTCGGCATTTGCCAGGTTATTTGCGGTAACCTGATAGCGCAGGGAAGTTACATCCATCTCGCGCTGAAGCAGGTCTATAGATCGAGTAAACGAGTTCACTTTTATCCTCCTCTGATTTTTATTTACATCTACTTGATTTTCGGAATCTGGAGGAAAAGGTTTAGGATTTTTTACTGTATTTTACAAGTGTCTGTCTGTACGGAATTCGTGCTTAATAACCCGCCAGGCAAAGAAATCCAGTATAACTACGTAAATAAAGAAAAAGGAACGCAGCTCAAGAGACGCCACCTGGTCTGACAGGAGAAAATCATAAGCCCCGTGAATCAGCATTGGAATTCCAAGGGAAAAAAGTTTACACAGCCTCATGCGGTTAAGTTTTCCATGTAACCAGCAGGCTTTTGCCCGGCTAAGCCAGTAGCCCATAAAAACACCGAAGGTCGCATGGCCCGGGATAGCAAAAATGGCACGACCAAGCGAAACTCCCGTTCCATAGGAAATTATATAGAGGATATTTTCAAGTGCCGCAAAGCCAAGGGAAGCCGAAACCGCATAAACAATTCCATCATAGCGGTAGTCAAAGTTTTTATTTTTCCAGACGATCAGCATAAGGACAAGCCATTTTGAAAGCTCTTCAACCAGGGCAACTCCAATGGTATTTTCCATCCAGGCATAGTCTATTGTGGCCGGGTCATAAATGGAACCTATAAAAGAAATCATAAAACTCTCTACTCCGGCGCAGGGAATTGAAAAAATTGCTCCCCAGAGAACGACCTTCAGCACAAAGCCCAGGGGTTCACGTTCGTTACGGTCGAGAAGATAAACATAACGCAAAATCAGGAAAACTGGCAGAAGGGCTGGAATCAGAATAAAGTATAAAACTGCTTTCATATTTTAATTGTACTACCTGCCCTGAGTCTGGTCAATTTATATAGATTTATACAATTTAATAAGAGAACTTATATTTTGAGAATTGATAATGTCAGAGTAAAATATATGTAATGTGAAATTGCGGTGACTGAGGCTCTCGACATTGCGGTGGCTGAAAGTCTCGATATTGCGGTGACTGAAAGTCCCGACATTGCGGTGACTGAGGCTCTCGACATTGCGGTGGCTGAGGCTCTCGAAGCCATGATAATCACTTTTTATATGGAGGATAAATACATTTATGAATAACTTTACATTTTACAGTCCTACAAAATTCGTTTTTGGAAAAGATACTGAAGCGCAGGCTGGTGCTCTTGTACGCGAGTTCGGTGGTTCGAAAGTTCTTCTGCACTTTGGCGGAAAGTCTGCTGAGAAGTCTGGTCTGCTTGGCAGAGTACGCGAGGCTTTGAAGGGGGCGGGTCTTGATTTTGTAGAGCTTGGCGGTGTTCACCCTAACCCTCTTGATGATTTAGTTTACGAAGGAATTGATTTGTGTAAGCGCGAGGGCGTGGACTTTATTCTTGCAGTGGGTGGTGGTTCTGTAATTGACAGCGCAAAGGCAATCGCAATGGGTGTCTGCTACGACGGAGACTTCTGGGATTTTTACAGTGGCAAGGCTGCGGCAAAGAAAGCTGTGCCGGTTGGAACTGTTTTGACAATTGCAGCGGCAGGAAGCGAAGGCTCGGGTGACTCTGTAATCACTAAAAAAGACGGTATGGTAAAACGCGGTGCAAGCGGTGAATGTATCCGTCCGAAATTTTCTATTTTGAATCCGGCTTTGACACAGACTCTGCCTGCTTATCAGACAGCCTGTGGTGCAACTGATATTATGGCTCACGTTTGCGAACGTTACTTTACAAACACAAAGAATGTAGAAACTACCGATCGTTTGTGTGAGGCTGTTTTGATGGCAATGATCCACGAAACTCCTAAAGTAATTGCTGACGCAAATGATTATGAAGCCCGTGCTAACATTATGTGGGCCGGAATGGTTGCTCACAATAATATCGTAGGTGTTGGCCGCGACCAGGACTGGAACAGCCACGGAATTGAGCATGAGCTTAGTGGTTTGTATGACTGTGCTCACGGTGCTGGTCTTGCGGTAATCATGCCGGCCTGGATGGATTTTGTTTACAAGCACGATGTAATGCGTTTTGCCCAGTGGGCTACAAGAGTCTGGGGCTGCAAGATGGATTTTGCAGATCCTGATAGAACTGCCCGCGAGGGTATTAAGTGTTTCCGCCAGTTCTTGAGAAGCATCGGCATGCCAATTAATTTTGCTGAACTTGGTGCTAAGGAAGAAGATATCCCTACTCTCGTAAAGAAGTTTGGTTTGCCAGAAGGTGGAAGAACCGGTGGATTTGTGAATTTGAGTTCGGAAGATATAGCAGAAATCTACAAGATTGCCGCTAAGGCTACAATATAATTAAGTTTCTCACAGAGGACACGGAGGCCACAGAGGAAAACATAAAAAAATTATAAAACTCTGTATGCTCTTTAGCTCTGTGAGGAATTTCTTTAGGAGGAACCATGAAAGCACTATTTATCGGCGGAACAGGCACAATCAGCATGGCAATTTCAAAACTGCTGCTGGAAAAAGGCTGGGAGCTATATCTTATTAATAGAGGGAACCGTAATACAGATTCGCGTCTCAAGGGCGCACATTTTATTACAGTTGATATAAATGATGAGGCGGCCGCAGAAAAACTCGCTGGCATGACCTTTGACGTTGCCTGCGACTTTATCGGCTTTGTACCGCAGCAGCTGGAGCGAGACTACCGTCTGCTTAAGGGCAAGGTTCGTCAGTTTATGTATATCTCTTCTGCATCTGCTTATCAAAAGCCTTGTGGAAACTATGTAATCAGCGAAAAAACTCCGCTTGCAAATCCTTACTGGGAATATTCCCGCAATAAAATTGCCTGCGAAGATTACCTGATGAAGCTTTACCGCGAGGAAAACTTCCCGGTTACGATTATCCGCCCGAGTCATACTTATGATGAGAGGTCGGTGCCTCTCGGAGTTCACGGAGACAAGGGCAGCTGGCAGGTTGTAAAAAGAATCAAAGAAGGAAAACCTGTTATTATTCACGGAGACGGAACTTCGCTTTGGACCATCACTCACAACTCAGATTTTGCAAAAGGCTTTGTTGGCTTAATGGGAAACATTCACGCAATCGGCGAAGCTGTTCAGATTATGAGCGACGAAAGCGTAACCTGGAATCAGATTTACCAGTGTATTGCGGCAGCGCTTGGTGTTGAACTTAAGGCAGTTCATGTTTCTTCTGAATATCTGGCTGCTCATTCTGATTATGACTTTACAGGAAGCCTGATTGGAGATAAGGCAAACTCGGTTGTATTTGATTGCAGTAAACTTAAGTCTCTGGTACCAGACTTTGTTGCGACAAAGCGAGCAGATCAGGGAATCAGAGAAACAATAGAATACGTTCTATCCCACCCCGAATGCCAGAAAGAAGACCCGGATTTTGACAAGTGGTGTGATGAGATTATCAGTAAAGTCGGTGGTTGAGTGCCGCAATGAGATAATCTGTAAAGCCGGTGGTTGAGTAGCCCGGCAGGGCGTATCGAAACCACAAAAGAAGGCACAGGTGGTTTCGACAGGCTCAACCACCGCATATGGAGACTAAAAAAATGACAGACGTAAAAGGAAAATGGGCGCTGGTAACCGGCGCAAACCGTGGAATCGGCTATAGAATCGCAAAATTTATGGCCGGCAAAGGCTGCAATCTGATTTTGCATAGCCGTTCGCTGGAGCATACTACTGCCGTTCTCAGAAGCCATAAAAAAAGCCGCAGATTTTCCGCAGCTTTTTAAATGATATCAATGCCCGGAATATTTGCCGGGCATTATTTATTCTTCAAACCAGTTTTCAAGCATTAAAGCACTACAATCCTTTATATAAACAAAATCCTGAATATTACGGGTCACAAGAATAAGATTATTTGCAATGGCTACAGAGGCAATTTGCAAATCCAGTTCTGCAGGTATTTTTCCAATTTCTTCAAGGCGGCTTTTTATATCAGAGTAAATTGATGCTGCATGAATATCAAAATCTAAAAACTCATACATACCTTGTACTGTATTGATATAAAAGTCTGAAAGATTATCTTTTCTCTTTCCGTCGGCAAGACGTTTTATTCCATATAAAGCCTCTGCCCATGTGACTGAACTCAACGCTGAAATCTTTTGAGTTTCAAAAATCTTTTTTACTACATTCTGATTTTGAACTTCTTTAGTCAGCTCTGAAATAATATTTGTATCAAGCAGATATAATTTTTGCATCATCACCTACCTTATTCAAAATCTTCGGGATGACGTAATCCGGTTTTCTTGCGTTCAATTTCAAAAGTTTTTTTCCATTCTTCTTCTGAAAAAGAATCAAAATTCATTTTCTTACGGAAATTTATATATGCAAGATAAAAAGGAGATTTACTAATATCTTCTGTTGTTGTCTGACTTTCAGCTCCAACTAAAACTGCAGATGTTTTTCCATGCCGGGTAATTTCAATCCTCTCCCCCTGCTCAGCCAGCTGCACAAAAAAAGAGAGTTTATTTTTAACTTCAAAAAGAGGAATCTGCCGCATATTCACCTCCTATGATGGATATACGGTTATTATATATCAATATAGCCATATTGTCAAATTTAGCTATATTATTAGATATGTTGTAACAATAACTATAATTCAAATTGTTTCATTTCTTCACTCGTAAGAGGCCGTCCTAATCTTTTTGACAAAAGGATTGCCTCTCGCAGGCGAAAAGGTTTTGGCGAAGATTGTTCAACTAATCTTCCATCTGGAAATTCTTCACCAAAGCAATCAAAATCTTCTTTTGTAAAAGACTGTGTATTGCTTTCCATATTTATATAATAGCATAAAATCAAGCATTAAAAACAAGAAAAAACTGGTTAACAGATTTATTTATTTCCCTTTGCAATATTATGTGGTCTGCAAAGCATCTGACAATTTGAAATATCCGTTGCACCACCTTTACTCCAGGCTGCTACATGATCGGCATCCATTTCTGTGAGTTTCCATATTTTTATTTTATTAGGAGTATCTGAAATAGCACAGAAAGGACAATTAGAAATACCCTTTTCTTCTGCTTCTTTAGTTTGTTTATCATAAACAATTCTTTTATCTCTATCTTCAAAAATTCTGATGTTTAAGAGCTTTGTATCGACACAACCACCTAAAACATATTCAAAAATACCACTTCGGTTTTTAACGGCACCATCTGCATAGAGTTCTTTTACCTTTTTGTCAATTTCATCCGGATTATAAGGCGTTGTATGATATTTTTCATAAAGCTCTCCCCATTTTTGGCCACACATTTCTTTTTCAACAGTTTTGAAAACACTGGAAACCCAATCAATTACAGAAGTAAAATAATTTTTGAGTTCAGAAATATCTTCATTGTTTCTGTGTTCAGACATATATACTTCTTTATTATTTTTACTTACCCAATTTAAAGCACAGGAAAGAAAATCCTGTCTTTTTACATCGCCTTTTATATATGCACTCCATTTTTGAATATTTGAATTCTGGCTGTTAGAAAATTCTTTTTTTGCGGCAGTGACAAACTTACCAGAATAAATTGCATTCAAAAGCTCCTGATCATTAAGCGGAACACCTGCGATATTTATTGTCTTAAACCATTCCTTAATTTCACTTTCAGTTCCTTCGCAGATGTAAATCAATAATTTAGTATTAAGTATTTTTTCCTGCAAGTCTTCATCAAGTCCTGTAAAATAATTTTCCATTCCATTAACTTTTACAGCAAACTTACCAATTACATAACGACCAAAACTCGTAATACGCTGTTGCCCATCTAAAACCTCGTAAGAATCTTTGCCAGTTTTTACAAAATAAAGAATACCAAGTGGATAACCTTTTATGATTGAATCAATTACTGCAACATCTTTTACACCATCCGCATAAATATAATTACGCTGATATTCCGGCTGGATTGTCAGCTTACCAGATAAACCAAATAAACCTTTACCTTCAAGTTCGTTATATGTAAAACCATTACAAATTTCTTTTATAGTGATTTCGGTTTTTAGAGTTGTTTGCATTTTTATTTCCTTTTTATCAAAATTCTCTGATAAACTTTTTCTAAATGCCCGTCACCTACTAGAAGAACTCCACTTGCATTTAAATCATAAGTTCCTTTTTTTCCAAATTTTGTAAAATATGCGTCTTTACATTCGCTTGTTGTATACAACTTTGTTTTTAAACCATATAAATCTTCATTTTCACACATTCCAACAATTTCAAATTGTTCAGGACAATATTTATCAAGAAAGGAAATGGGAACCCCCATAATTCCATTAAAATCAGATGGTATTGAATCAACAAAAGGAATTTCTATGGCATTATAATTATCATAATGACTATATCCATAATTCTTTACTTCTTTATGTCTACTGAATTTTATATTATCTGCTTCTGTCATTAAGACTAAAGGTTGATGTCTACGCCCATGCTCAATGTTTGTGTACCATCTGACACCATTTACACGCCAATATAATTTTCCGTCTTTAATATAAGCATTTTTTTCATTTGACATTTTTTTGGGGTCATACAATTTTGCACTTCCTACAAAATAGGCTGCGCCACCATTAAAATAACTTGAACCAAGCCATATTTCATTATTTTTAATCTTTGGAAATACCTCTTTATATGTAATTGCATTAAGATTTCCAATTATTATAAATTTTTTATTCTTTTCTAAAATCCAGGCCAAAAATTCCTTGAATAAGCTAAATGGTGGATTAGTAATAATTATATCCGATTCATCTCTAAGCTTTCTAACTTCTTGACTTCTAAAATCACCATCACCATCTAAGTAATTCCATTTCAAATCATCAACATTGATTTTACCATCACCATTTTCATCTTTTTCAAGTATAAATATTTTTCCATTTGTTCTTGTTTTAGAATTATCAAAAAGTGGACTTTCAGTTTCAAATAACGATGGTTGGTAATCTTTGTAATATTTGCTTTCTACAGCATAACTTGTACTGATTAATTTCTTCAATCCAAATCTATTGAAATTCTGAGCAAAATATTTTGTAAAATTAGACCATTCCGGATCATCACAAGGAAGAAGAATCGTTTTATTCTTAAAAACTTCTGGATTATAATCCAAATAAGCATTCATTTCTTTTTCGATGTCAACATATTGTGTATAAAACTCATCGTTTTTTGTTGATTTTGCAGAATATAATTTATCATTAGCCATAAAAAACTACCTAATGATAATGGTCATAAAAATTTCATAAAATGAACATTATCATCTTCTAAATAATAATGAATTAGTTCACTTTATTAAAGATAAAGATGATAAAAATCATCAAAATATGAATATGAGTTTTTGGAAAAATGTTGAGGAAGAATTAAAATTTCAGAATAAAACTCGAAAGCAATTAGCAAAAGCTGTCGGATTTGATACGACAACTATAAGCAAAGGTTTAACAAATCAAAGTATTCCTTCGGCTGATGTAGCATTAAAAATTGCTTACTTTTTAAATGTATCTGTTGAATCACTTTTGGATTTACCTGCCAGAACAGAGAATAAAAATGCTGAGGAAGAACAAAAACAAATTCGTTATTACAAAAAATATTTCAATTTAATTTCTCAAGCCGAACACTTGAACGACCAACAATTAAAAGCTATTGAGAATCTAATTAAAACTATATAAAAGCAGGGGCGTTGCGGAACAACCAGTTGTTCCGAGCCATTTTTATCGATGAGCCTAAAAAATGCAGTGCATTTTTTTTAACGGCTCTTCGATTTTAGGCAGGGGGCGGCGTTTGAGCCCCCCGCAGAAGGGATAGCGGAAGACCGGTAGCACGCTTGCGTGCGTACGGGCTGGAGCGAGGGGAAGGCCTTCCCCTCCTAACACCTAAAACCTAGAACCTATAACCTATAACCTAAAGAATATATCTGCTCAAATCCTGATTCTGACTGATGCCTTCGAGCTTTTCGTCTACGTAGGCAGCATCAATCTTGATTGTCTCACCCTTGTGTTCATCTGCTTCGAAGTTGATATCGGCAAGAACCTTTTCCATAATTGTGTGCAGGCGGCGGGCTCCGATATTTTCGGCGCTGGCGTTCACCTCTTCTGCAACAGTACTCATACGGTCGAGGGCGTCTTCTGTGATATCGAGTTTTACACCTTCTGTTTCGAGAAGCGATGTGTACTGCATAATCAGGCTGTTCTTTGGCTCGCTGAGAATGCGTTTAAAATCATCTTTGTGCAGTGAATCAAGCTCTACACGAAGTGGGAAGCGTCCCTGCAATTCCGGAATCAAATCACTAGGAGCGGCAACACTGAAGGCACCGGCAGCAATAAAAAGAATGTGAGTTGTATCAATTACACCAAACTTTGTATTTACGTTACTGCCTTCTACGATTGGAAGGATATCACGCTGAACTCCTTCGCGGCTTACGTCCTGTCCGTGGCTTTCGCCGTGAACCGCAATCTTATCTATTTCATCAATAAAGATAATTCCGCTCTGCTCTACACGCTTTTTGGCTTCGTCGGCAACCTTGTCGTGATCTACCATATTATCCAGAACTTCTTCGGTAAGAATCTTGCGGGCTTCCTTTACAGTGATGTTGCGCTTTTTACCGCGGCCAGAGCCGTTCATCATATTCAGGATTCCCTGCATGCTGTTCTGAAGGTCGTCTATGCTGCCACCGGCAATGATTTCCATATTTGGCATTCCCTGAGGGCGGTGAACAACCATTTCAACCTCGCGGTCTTCGAGTTTACCCTCGCGAAGCATCTGACGGAACTTTTCGCGGGTATGATTTTCACGCTCTTTTTCTGCAGCAGCCTCGGCAGATTCAGCGGCTTCTTCGTCGGCCTTCTGCTGGTCTGCTGCAGCCTGATTTGCCTCATTAAGAGCTGACTGCATGTCAGCGGCAACCTTGTTCAAATCTATTGTGATTTCACCTGCGCTTGGCTGAGTCAAAAAGCCCAGAGGCTTGATATCCATTTTAGAGTCAGATGCTGACTTGTCGTTTTTCTTCTTCTCGTCTTTACCGGTTCCAGGCAAGAGCAAATCAAGAAGGCGCTCTTCAACAACGCTTACAGACTTCTCGCGGAGCTGCTCTTCCATCTCGGCTTTAACGTCGTTGTAGCCAACTGCCATAAGGTCGCGAATCATGCTTTCTACATCGCGGCCAACGTAACCGACCTCGGTGTATTTTGTAGCTTCAACCTTAAGGAAAGGCGCACCGCAGAGCTTTGCAAGACGGCGGGCAATTTCTGTTTTACCACAGCCTGTTGGTCCAATCATCAAAATGTTTTTTGGAGCAACTTCATCGCGGATTTCTTCCGGCAATTTGAGACGGCGGAAGCGGTTACGAAGAGCAACTGCAACGGCACGCTTAGCCTTTTCCTGCCCGATGATATATGAGTCCAGTCTCTCTACAATCTGTTTTGGTGTAAGTTCTGTTTTGTTTTCTGTGTTTTCCATAAGGTTATAATTCCCTGTCACCCCGAACTTGTTTCGGGGTCTCATTTTTAGATGCTGAAACAAGTTCAGCATGACGCAATCTTACTCTAACGTTTCAACAGTCAAATTCTGATTTGTGTAAATACAGATGCTGCCGGCGATATTCAAAGATCTCTCCGCAATTTCCTTAGCGCTCAAATCCGAAGAATCAAGATAAGCAAGGGCCGCAGAGTAAGCATAGTTACCGCCCGAACCAATCGCAATTGCATCGTGCTCAGGCTCAATAACGTTACCGTCGCCGCTGATCAAAAGAATCTGTTTTTTATCGGCAACAAGAAGCATAGCCTCGAGCTTCTGCAGAGTGCGGTCTGTTCGCCAGGCCTTAGCAAGCTCAACTGCAGAGCGCATAATGTCGCCGTTATATTCCTTTACCTTAGCTTCAAAGCGGTCCAGCAGAGTAAAAGCGTCTGCCACAGAACCTGCAAAGCCGGTGAGAATCTTTCCATCATAAATTTTACGAACCTTTCGCGAGTTTCCCTTACAAACTGTCTCGCCCAAAGTACACTGACCGTCGCCCGCCATGGCAACCTGTCCGTTTCTGCGCACCGCAAGAATAGTGGTGCTTCTGATTTTCGTCTTATTTCCCATATAATAAAATATAATGATTTCCGCCTCACTATGCAAATAAAAAAGAAAACAGAAAGAAAATTGACTTTTTTTCAAATTTCCTCCAAAAAAACTGCGTAAAATGCCGATGAAATGTATTTTGATGAATTTGCTGAAAAAGTACGCAATCACAAGCAGAATTCAGAGGGGGTAAAGGTGGTTAGTAAAATAGTAGAAGAATACGGTGATGAAAGAGCCGCAGCCACCTTGCAACAAGGAATACAACAGTAATCTATTGAGGAAGTTATTTTACTTCGTCGGACTGCGCTACTGCGCAGATCCGACGAGGCACATGCGTCGGGCAAGCCCGCCGCTATCTGTATGGAAATTTATATACGTGTGCGCTCGCACGCACTGCGATTCCACTCTGCCTGAATTAGCCTAGTTCGCACTACCTACCAGACACATCAGCCGCCTTCGGCGTCTGGTGTTGCAAGGAAGTTATTTTACTTCGTCGGACTGCGCTACTGCGCAGATCCGACGAGGCACATCCATTCTGCCTCGGCGCATAACTTATCGCCTACGTAGGCTTTACCGGCCTGTTTGATCATCTTTGGGCTGTTGCGGAGGAACTCAATTTCCATACGAACCTTGTCGCCAGGACGAACCTGGTTGCGGAACTTTACCTTGTCCAGTGTGGCAAAGAAGAAAAGCCCGTCTGCGGGTACAATGTTCAGATAACGCAAAGCCGCGCCGCCTGCCTGAGCCATAGTCTCACAGAGAATTACTCCCGGAACTACAGGGTACTCAGGAAAGTGTCCCTTAAAGAAAAACTCGTTTTCTGTAAAGGTATGTTCACAAACGCAGCCCTTTTCATCAGCACTGATAATTGCGTCGACAAAAAGAAAAGGCTCGCGGTGTGGAAGCAATGATTTAATATCAGTTGTTAATGCCATTTAAATCCTCTTGTTACCAGCTGAAGGAAATAGCGGCATAAAGAACATTCTGTGTCAAATCAAACTTCTTATTAACAGTTTCTGTATTAGAAGGAATGGAGTATGATGAATTATAAGTAATTGTTTCAATCTTATCGCCAAGGCCCTTTACAAATCTCCAGCCGATAACAGGATTAACTACACTGTTTGGAAGGAACTTAGCCTGAAGGCCAAGAGAGATTCCCGAGTAAGAAGCATTCAAATTAGTATAACCATAAACCTGGCTATATCCACTTTGATATCTATAATTAGATGGTTCCTTAAAATTCCAGCCGGCATTATAACCAATGTTAAAACCAAAGCGAACAACGTTTCCTAAATAAAGTCCAACAGCAGGTCCAAATTCAAAGTTCAAAGAAACACTGACTGCATCTTCATAAGTTACGTTAGGCCTATTGCCAAGCACTTTCCAGTTTTCAGTCTTTCCAACACCAAAATTAAAACCACCCATAAAACCAAAGCCTACAATATCCCATGGCTTAAAAAGATGATATGACTGAAGCCCCATCGCAAATTCGTTGGCATTGATATCTTTGTCCACATCCTGAACTGTTGCCTTATTGATACCATAACCAAACTGAATCTGAATATCTCCATTATAGAAATCTCCAGCACAAACTGCTCCACCCATTACCATAAGGGCAGCTACCAAAGCTAAAATCTTTTTCATAAATTTTTCTCCTTTCTATTTTATTTTCTTTATAATAATTGCACCGTTGTGTCCACCAAAACCAAAGGTTGCAGACATTGCGGCGTCTATATTCATTTCTACACCTTTGTTAGGTGTGTAGTCAAGGTCACAACCGCCTTCAATATCCTGCTCATCAAGGTTCTTTGTACAAGGAACAAAGCTGTCGTTGATTGCCTTTACACAAATCATAGCTTCTACCGCGCCGGTTGCACCTAGACAGTGTCCGTGCATAGACTTTGTAGAAGAAATCTTAAGCTTGCGGGCATTTTCTTCACCGAAGGCAATCTTAATCATATTTGTTTCGCTGGAATCATTCTTCATTGTAGATGTTCCGTGAGCGTTGTAGTACTGAATCTCGCTTGGATCCATTCCGGCATCCTTGAGGGCGCGTGTCATACACTTTGAACCGCAGATTCCATCAGGATTTGGAGCTGTAAGATGATATCCATCACAAGAAGCACCGTAACCTGCAATTTCTGCATAAATCTTAGCACCACGAGCCTTAGCGTGCTCATACTCTTCGAGAACGAGAATAGCTGAGCCCTCGCCCATTACAAAGCCGTTGCGGTTCTTATCGAAAGGACGGCTTGCCTTTGTCGGGTCATCATCAAAACCAGTAGAAAGAGCGTGAAGTACTTCGAAGCCTACAACACCGAACTGACAGATAGTTGATTCAGCACCACCACTCAAACAGGTGTCGAGGCGGCCACTTCTTACCATATCAAAAGCAACTCCGAGAGCATCTGTACCAGAAGAACATGCTGTAGCAATTGACTGAACAGGACCGTGTACTCCAAACTGAATTGCGATGTTTCCGCCTACTTCGTTAGGAATGAGCTTTGGAATAGCCATAGGATTAGTTTTTACACCACCCATTTTCTGCATACCAAGAATATCAGCTTCTGTCTCTTCGAGACCACCGATTCCAACTCCAAGTACAATACCGGTTTCATCAAGTACTTCGGCATTTCCCATAAGCCCTGAATCATCAAGTGCCATTTTAGCTGCGGCTACACCAAGCTGTGTAAAACGAGCCATTTTGCGGGCATCCTTTGAATCCATATAAAGACCTGGATCAAAGTTTTTTACTTCTGCCGCATAGTGAACCTTGTTTACAGAAGCATCAAAAAGTGTGATTGGGCCGATTCCGCTTTTGCCGGCTTTAATTCCAGCCCAGGTTTCTTCTACAGTATTTCCAAGAGGAGTTACAGCTCCCATTCCAGTAATTACAACACGTCTTTTTTCCATATTAATCCTCATCAAAATTTTACAAAGATATAAAAGATAGAAAGGATGATAAGGATTTTTTTATTCTATCTTTTATATCCTGTTCATCTTTGTTTATTAAATTATAAATTTCCAATGCTTTCTGCAGAATTAACTGCAACACAGTTTGCTGTCTCTGCAAATCCTGATTTTCCCCAGAGGCCTGTCAAAACTGCGCCAACACCAGGCTCAATCAGTTCCCATTCGTCGCCGCTTGACTTAATAAGGTCGTTCAAAACTGCCTCTTCACTTGTCCAGCGAACAGGGTTTGTAAGGTGAAGAACGGCATTCTTTTTGATTTCTTCACCATCTTTTGCTTCCTTACCTGTTACGTTGCTGAAAAGTGTTTTATCAGGGTTATTAAAGGTAACTCCCGCAATTGCCTTTTCAAAATTATCAGCTGCTTCCTGCATCAACGGGCTGTGGAAAGGACCAGCTACAGCAAGGCGGAGGGCACGGCGCGCCCCTGCTTCCTTTGCCTTGGCTTCAATCTGTTCAAGGGCATCTGCAGTACCGCTGACTACTGTCTGAACAGGGCTGTTAAGGTTTGCTGCATAAGCATCTTTAATGCCATTTGCAAGCTCTTCTACCTTCTCTGGCGGAAGACCAAGAACGGCTGTCATTCCAGGTGCGTGACCTTCGTTTGCCTTAGCAATATTTTCGCAGGTTGCCTGCATAATAAGTCCGCGCTCGCGAACAACTTTAATTACATCTTCAAAGCTCAAAACGCCAGCCGCATACAAAGCCGGGAATTCACCAAGAGAAAAGCCCATAGCGGCGCTTGGCTCAATACCTTTTGTTTTCAAAACAGCCATAACTGCGAGCGAGGCAGTTGTAATTGCAAGCTGACTGTTATCTGAACGGCTCAAAGTTGCCGCATCACTTTCCCAAAGAAGCTTCGGCATATCAACGCCGGTAATTTTTGTTACCTGATCTACAACTGCACGTGCTTCAGGATAAGCATCACAGATATCCTTAATCATGCCGGGAACCTGTGCACCCTGTCCCGGAAATAAAAATGCATATTTTTTCATATTTACCCCTATAAGAATATTCTGCCAAAAGGCACTGTAACAAAATGACATTTTATGCACTTTTTGTCAATATAAGAGCATAAATAGGGGCAGATTTTTTTTGTCTTTTATTCTTTTCTATAATATAATAGATGATATGAAGATTGCTAACGAATTATTTGACAGAAAGGTTTTAATCGTCGATGACGAAGAAATAAACCGCGAAATTCTTGGAAACATAATTGAATCAGAATACAAGGTCGACTTTGCTGGTAATGGCAGGGAGGCACTGGAGAAAATCCATGACAAAAGCTCCGGTATTTCTCTGGTGCTGCTTGATATCCTTATGCCCGAAGTTTCAGGCCTTGATGTTATAAAGCAAATGAAGGCAGAAGGCCTGCTCACTGAGATTCCGGTAATTGTTCTTACTTCCGAAAAAAATTCCGAAATCGAAAGCCTTAAGCTTGGCGCTGCAGACTTTCTTACCAAGCCTTATGACCGGCCCGAAGTTATTCTTGCCCGAGTCCGCCATTCAATAGAGCTTTTTGAAAATGCAAGGCTCATCAATGCGACAGAGTTTGATAAGCTTACCACTCTTTACTCTCCGGAATTCTTTTTTGAATATGCCGCTCTTTTTGACCAGCGCTTCCCGGAAAAAACAATGGATGCTGTTGTAATAAACTTTACCCGTTTCCATCTTTTGAACGAGCTTAAGGGCCGCGCCTTTGGAGACCAGATTCTTAGCGCCATGGCAGACGGACTACGCAGCATCCTTTTAAAAACCGGAGGTCTTGCAGGCCGTAAGGATGCCGACACCTTCTTTGCCTATATTCCTCATATCGACGATTACAAAAGCATCATAGAAAAAATAAACGAAAAGCTTTCTTCCCTCCTCAAGGCTTCTGAAACAAGACTGCGCCTTGGAGTTTACACCGACACAGAAAAAAAACTTCCGGTTCTTCTTCGTTTTGATTACGCAGTTCAGGCCTGCAATTCTATCCGCAGTCATGCCGGAGAAGAAATCTGCATTTATGATAATCAGATGGCAGAGCGCGAAGTTTTCAACGCCCACCTGCTCGAAGATTTTGAAGCCGCAATTGAACAAAAGCAGTTTAAGGTTCAGTATCAGCCAAAGTTCAACATCACAGGCGACACTCCAAAGCTTTGTTCTGCCGAAGCTCTTGTCCGCTGGATTCACCCGGAGCTTGGCTTTGTGCGTCCTGATCTTTTTATTCCTCTTTTTGAAGAAAACGGCCTTGTTACCAAGCTTGACCGCTACGTCTGGGAAGAGTCTGCAAAACAGATTGCCCGCTGGAAAAAAGAGCTTGGCATGACAATTCCTGTTTCGGTAAATGTTTCGCGCGTAGATATTGCCGCTCCTGATGTTGTGGACTTTATCAGCAAAATTGTAAAAGAAAACGGCCTTGAGCCAAAGGACTACATGCTGGAAATTACCGAGTCTGCCTATACCGAAGATTCCAAACGCATTATAGAGGTTGTGGAAAAGCTTCGTTCTCTTGGTCACAAAATAGAAATGGATGACTTTGGTTCGGGTTATTCTTCGCTCAATATGCTTACTTCCATGCCAATAGATGCCCTCAAAATGGACAAGGCCTTTATCCGCAATATCCAGCCGGGCAATAAGGAAATGGAGCTGGTAACACTTGTACTAAAAATTGCCCAGGCTCTTGGAGTTCCGGTAATTGCCGAAGGTGTAGAAACCGAAGAAGAATGCAAGCTTTTAAAAGATGCCGGCTGCGACATAATTCAGGGTTATTATTTTTCAAAACCACTTCCACCGGAAGATTTTTCAAAATATGCCGGCAATGATAAGGGAGATGCAAATTGATGACTATAGAATCCCTTAAAGCTACAGGAGCAAATGTAGAAGAAGGACTGGCCCGCTGCCTGAACAAGGAAGATTTTTACCTTAAAATGGTAAACATGGGCCTGACAAATCAGAATTTTCAGCTGCTGGGCCCTGCCCTTGAAGCAAAGGATTTTGACAGGGCT
>CAMNGG010000240.1 GCA_946537975.1 uncultured Treponema sp.
TTTTGAGATGAATGAAAATCTGAGTGAATACCTTAAAGAAACTCCAAGCATAAATTTTTCTCATCCGCTGATTGAGGCAAAAATCAAAGAGCTTCAGGAAAAATCAGATTCACAGATTGACTACATAAAGCGGGCTTACGAATTTGTCCGTGATGAAATTCTTCATTCCTGGGATATAAAGGCAAAGGTTGTTTCAAAAAATGCAGCCGAGGTTTTAAAAAACGGAACCGGAATCTGCTGGACAAAATCTTGTCTGCTTGCGGCATTGCTTCGTGGAAATGGAATTCCTTCGGGAATCAGTTATCAGAAACTAACACGCGCTGATGATGCCAGCGATGGATATATCATTCATGCCCTGAACACTGTATATATTCCAGAATTACAAAAATGGATTCGTCTGGATGCCCGAGGAAACAAGGCAACCGTTCATGCCCAGTTCAGCCTTGAAGAAGAAAAACTCGCATTTCCAGCTCGCGAACAATATTCAGAAATTGATTATCACGACAATAATTCAGACCTTGATGAACGCCTTATAAAAATCTTGAATGAAGTTGATGTTGTGATGAATATCCGAACGGATTTTGAATTGAAGTAAGAGATGTCGTTTATGAAATATCCAATATCTAAAGAATTAAAAAGCATCTCAATTTACAGCGGCTCGGTGGTTGGTCGTTTATATCCGATGGTGAACTTTGCTTATGGTTTTATAAAATGTAAATCGGATGAATTTGTTACGGTGAAAAAATATTCTACACCCGGGTATGATGGAGCGGAGATTTCGACTCTTGTAATTGAACCGCGTCAATATGAAGGCGAGCTTCCCTGCATTATGTTTTTTCATGGCGGAGGATTTTTGATGAGGGCTTCGGCTGCTCATTATCAGATTGCAAAATGGTATGCCCGCCAATTGAAATGTAAGGTTGTCATGCCAGATTATAGACTTCTTCCAAAATACCGCTATCCTATTGCGATTGAAGACTGTTACAACACTTATATGTGGGTTTTGCAAAATGCAGAATCACTGAAAATCAACAAAGAAAAAATCCTTGTAACCGGAGACAGCGCCGGAGGAAATATTGCCGCTGCGGTAACTACAATGCTGCACGACAGAGGCCAGCCCCTTCCAAAAGGTGCAATGCTAATATATCCGGTTCTTGATAAAAGAATGTGCACAGATTCAATGAAGCGATTCACCGATACTCCAATCTGGGATTCAAATTGTGATAAACTTTTCTGGGATATGTATTTGAAAGGGCAGGACAAAAATCAGACAAAATATGCATCAATTTCAGAAATTGAAGATTTGCGATTTTTCCCGCCAACCTATATTGAGTCTGCAGAATACGATTGCCTCCACGACGAAGGAATTGAGTTTGCAGAAAAGTTAAAAGCCCAGGGCGTCCCTGTTGAAATACATGATATGAAAGGCACCTGCCACGGCTATGAGACAGCCTTAAAAAGTTCGATTGTCGAAAAGTGTATGTCGTGGCGAGCGGAGTGGATAAGGAATATACTGTAAAGAGGAAAATCCGTGCAAATAAAAACCTCACGCCTTACAATCACAACTTTCTCCCCGGACATGGCCCAGACCGTTTATGAAAACTCTCAGGACGACGATACCAGACGTTTTGTGCCAGATGAAGTTTATGATTCTGTTGAAGAAGCCCGCGAAGCAATAGATTTTTTGATGTCGCGCTACGACACTAACGACGGTCCTTTTGTCTATCCTGTAATTACAAATGACAGCGGCAAAAATATCGGCTATGTGCAGCTTTGCAAACTTGAACTTGAAGACGAAGAAGTTTGGGAAATCGGCTATCATATTGCAAAAAACTTTACCGGCAAAGGCTACGCCACAGAAGCAGTAAAAGCATTTCTTCCTGCAATGGCCAAAAAGTTCAATATCAAAGAAGTCTACGGAATCTGCCTTGCAGAAAATCTTGCCTCTATCCGCGTCCTGGAAAAATGCGGATTCACCCAAATCTATGAGGGCCTTGAAAACTATCAGGGAAAAGAAGAGCAAATCATCAAAACCATCTGGAAAAATTAAAACTGATATTGTTTGGATTTTTTTGAATTTGACATTTATAATATTATGCAATATATTGCATATATGCAGATAACAAATGATCAGATTCTTAATATGATGCCGCCTCAGTTTGGATTGTTCGGACTTCTTTTTGCTTTTATGAACAGACTGCAGGCAGCAGGGGATTCTTTTTATGAAGAGATAACCTGTAAGCAGTGGTTTCTCCTCGCTTGTATGAATCTCTATTCAAAAGAGGCACCGACTGCCAATGACCTTGCCGAAACTATGGGCTGCTCAAGACAGAATGTAAAAGAGATTCTCAACGCTCTTGTAAAAAAAGAAATCCTTGTTCTGAAGCAGGATGATAATGATAAACGCAAGCAACGGATTTATCTGACGACAAAGCAAAAAAGGCTCGCAAAAAAATATCAGAATAAAGAGATGGATTTTTTGAAGCTTTTATATAAGGACATTTCTGAAAAAGAAATACGCAGTGTTTTCAAGATTATTTCAAAGATGGAGAAAAATCTTATGGAGACTGAGGTAGCCTCGTGAGGAAAAAGAAAATGATTCTGCTGCTTATATTTTTCGCACTCATAGTGCTTGTGATTTTCTGGTTTAATATTCCTTATTCTCCTTTTAAAAATCAGTTTAAAAAAGATCTTACAAAACAGGCTCAGCTTTCGGAAAAATTTTTAAGGGAAGCTTCGAATGCTGTGTATGCAAAAGAAGATTTTGAATCACTTCCTCCTTTGATTCAGACTTATCTTGAAGAGTGCGGCTATATCGGCAGCCTGAGAAAATCAATTTTACAAATGGAATATAAGAAGGTTGATTTTTCTCTTGGCCAGAACCGTCCAAAGCTTAAAATTGATTATAGTCAGGTTGATTTTGCAAATGCTCCGGTCAGGCTTGCTTTTATCGACAGTAAAATGTTTGGTGTTCCATTTCAGGGTTATGATTATTTTGTGAACGGGAAAGGCGGAATGAAGGGAGTTCTTGCAAAGTCCTTCCAGCTTTTTGATCAGACTGGCGAACAGATGGATAAGGCTGCCCTTGTGACTTATCTTGCAGAAATCATTTTTCTTCCCGAAGCCTTGCTGCAGAATTTTGTAAGTTTTAATCAGCTTGATTCTCATAGGGTAGAAGCCCGCATTGAATACAAAGGACTGAAAGCTTGTGGAATTTATCACTTCAATAATGCTCATGAAATGATTTATTTTTCAACAGACGAGCGTGGACAAACTTCTTCAGATGGATGTATTGAAAATATTCCCTGGGAAGCCCAGTGCCGGGAATACAAGTTGTATTCAGATGGCATCAAACGTCCGACAGTTTTCCGTGCGGTATGGAAATATCCGAATCAGGACTTTATTTACTTTGATGGAAAAATCAGCAGCGTTAATGGGGAAACGGCCCCTTAGATGAAAAATATTTTTTTAAAATCATAATTCTATATTTGGAGGATAAAAATGAAAACAATCGTAATTTACACAAGTCAAACAGGCTTTACAAAAAGGTATGCTGAATGGATCAGCGAGGCGAGTGGGGCAGAATGCGTAGAATTCAAGCAGGCTAAAAAAATCAAACTTTCTGATTATGATGCAATTATTTTCGGCGGCTGGTTTATGGCCGGTGGAATTAAGAATCTTGCCTGGTTCAAAAATCAGATTCCATCCCTTTCAGCTGCGGGCAAAAAAATCATAGTTTATGGAGTTGGGGGAAGCCCTGCAGAAAGTCCAGACATCTCTGGTGCAATACGCAGAAATTTTACTGAAGAAGAATGGAATTGCTTGAAAGCCTTTTATTGTCCTGGCGGTTTTAATTACGAGAAAATGAGCGGCTTTTCTAAGTTCATGATGAAAATGTTTACAACAATGTTAGCAAACAAAAAAGATGCAAGCGAAGCTGAGAAGAACATGGCCCAGATGATTTCTCATTCCTACGACATTTCTGACAAAAAATACATCGAGCCAATTATTGCGGAGTTGAAGTAATGAAAAAGATGCAGTCAGCGGAGCAACTGTTTCCAGCGGAATAATAAAGAATGCTGTGAATAAGGCTTTGCGCTAATTATCTGCTCAATCCGAATTTCTTCAATTCCAAAAACGGTGAACACTGATAAACTGCAAGCTCTTCTATAGCAGCTTCCAGTGGCAGGGTGATTTTCTTTGCGATTTCTTTTGCTGCGGAAAACTGGTTTTGATTCAATCTTGTTGCAAGGGTTGTGTGTGGAAACCAGATATCCGGCAGATAGTAGCCGTTTTCTGCTTTTTCAAATTTTGGAAGCAGCAGTGTATGGAGCTCCTTGTTTATCTCGGAAAGAAAGAGATTTTTTTCTGGTTTCAAAAAAAGGACTTTGCCGTTGAAGTCACCAATCTCGCTGAACTGTACCGTGCCAGCCTTATGTCCTTGAGCAAAGTCTTCTACAAGCTGCAGCAGTTTTGCTTCTTCTTCTCTGGCTGCATGAAAAGCCCCGATTGTAATATGCGGTGGAATTTTATTTTCAATCATAAAACGGTTTCCAGTTTTATCCGCAATGGCTTGTAAGGTTGAGATAACAATATCATTTACCTTTTGTGAAAAATGAAGAGACACGGCATAGGTAATCAGGGAAGAATCAAACATATTTACTATTCTATAATGATAGCAGCGATAATTTCAATCTGGCTTATCGAAAATTTTAAAAATATAGACTTACTGAACATATTTTGATTTTTGTTCATTTTCTTACAAAGAAGATTTTTTGTTCTTAAAAATCCTGATTTCTCGCAATATAGTGATAACGAACAATGTGTTCGATATCAGACACCTTGTATTATATTTTGCAGGAGATTGAACAATGTCAAATATTTTAGAATGGTACGAAAAACAGAGCGACAGGCTCAGGCTTATTTTTGTAATAATTTCGGGAGTGGCACTTGCTACATCTTTAACTTTCAGCTGGACCGGTAAAATTGCAGGCTTTGATCCGGCCTGGATTGTAATTGTTTTATGCGGCCTTCCGATTGTTCTTGGGGCAATTGTTGGAGTCGTAAAAGACCACGACATTACTGCGGACGTTCTTGTTGCCCTGGCCTTAATTGGCTCTCTGATTCTCAAGGAATTTTTTGCAGCCGGTGAGGTTGCTTTTATCATGCAGATTGGTTCAATTCTGGAAGATTTTACTTCGGATCGCGCAAAAAAGGGAATCTCAAAACTTATTAAGCTAAGTCCTAAAAAAGCAAATCTCTTTGTGGATGGGCAGATAAAAATCATTGAAGCTGATCAGGTAAAGCTTGGAGACATTCTGCAGGTGAGGGCAGGAGAGTCTATTCCTGTTGATGGCAAAATAATCGAAGGCAGCACAAGCATTGACCAGAGTGCAATGACGGGTGAATCTATTCCTGTTGAGAAAAATCCGGGCGACCTTGTGATGAGCGGAACTATAAATCAAAACGGAAGCATTTTGATTGAAGCCGTCAAAACTGCCGGCGACTCTTCCCTCCAGCGAATGATTATGCTTGCAGAAGCCGCTGATGCACAGAAGGCTAAAATTGTTCGCAAGGCAAATGTGTGGGCGGCCTGGCTTGTCGTCATTTCTCTTACTACGGCAATTGTAGCCGGCACAATAATCGGAAAGACTCATAATGATTTCTGGCTGGGCTTTACCCGCGCTGTAACTGTGCTTGTTGTTTTCTGCCCCTGCGCCTTTGTACTTGCAACTCCTACTGCGATTTCTGCGGGAATTGGAAACGCTTCCAAGCATGGTCTTTTGATTCAGTCGGGTGAAGCACTGGAAAGAATTGCTTCTTCTAACATTGCGGTTTTTGATAAAACAGGAACCCTTACAAAAGGAAAGCCTGCTGTTGTAAAAGTTCAAACTCTGTCCGATATCAGCGAGGACGAGCTAGTCAAAATTGCTGCATCAGGTGAGGCTCTTTCAAACCATCTGCTTGCAAAGGCAATAATGGATTATAACAAAAGCGGTCTTTATGAAATTAAAAATCACAAAACTTTGGCAGGCAGCGGAATTGAGTTTGAAATCGACGGGAAAAAATATATGGTGGGAAAAGTAGAGGAGAATTTGGTGGGTGCCGAAAATGCCGTAGTCACTGGAACCAAAGAGTCGGCTTCCCTTGTCGGCCTTTACTGTGAGTCAAAGCTTCTTGGCATAATTTTCATTCAGGATGTTATCAAAGAAAATGCCCGTAAGATGGTAGCGCAGCTTAAAGCTCTGAATATCCGCACCGTTATGCTCACAGGCGACAACGAAAACTCTGCCCGCTATGTTGCAGTTCAAACTGACCTTGATGGTTTTAAGGCAAGCTGTTCTCCGGAAGATAAAATGAATTACATCAAAAATCAGGAGGCCCAGGGATGCAAGGTCGCAATGTTCGGCGACGGAGTAAACGACTCTCTTGCCCTGCGTTCAGCCTTTGCAGGAATTGCCATGGGCGGAATCGGCAGCGACGTTGCAATCGAAAGCGCCGACGCAGTAATTGTCCACGACAATCTTGATGCAGTTCCTTATCTATTTAAGATTTCCAGAAAGACACAGAGTCGAATCACCTTCAATCTTTGCCTTTCTATGGTAATCAATTTTGCTGCAGTTGCACTTGCAATCTCTGGCATTTTGAATGCAGTCTGGGGCGCCCTTTTCCACAACTGCGGATCTGTAATTGTAGTTATCAGCGCCTTCCTGCTGCTCTTTTATAAGGGTAGAGATTAAGTCAAGCCTTTTGCATTATAACAAGCTGGCCGTATTTCTTCTTTTCTACATCAAGAGGAAGAAAGCCGGCCTGCTTAAAGCGTTCAATAATTTCATCACTCGAAAAAAATTCCCCATTCAAATTACGCACAAGAAA
>CAMNGG010000241.1 GCA_946537975.1 uncultured Treponema sp.
ACTATAAACTGGAATTTCTGGCAGATTTCGGGAGCGGCGTTTTCTACAGAAAGCTCGTTGCCCTTTGTAAAGACAGGAACTCCCAGATGTTCTTCTATGAGCTGTAAATTTTTATCATTAGTTCCGCAAAGGCAGGAAAGCACGTCGTTGTCTGGAACTACTATTGTATATTCGTTCAAAAATACCTCTTATTCTATTATTATTGATGATAAGTCAAATGTCAACAATAACGAAATTGCATTTTATGGTTTATCTCTCTCGTAAAAAATGCACTTAGCCAACGGGGATGATGTTGTCTAAGCACATTTTTTACTACGAGATAAACCATAAAATAAATATCACTCTAGTTTCCATTCGCCGTAATCATCTGTAATAGTAGTTTTCATACTCTCCATTGGGTTCCAGACTACGCCGATTGTGATGTATGGCTTGAAGTCGTACATTTTTTTGCCGTTTTCTGTAATAATTCGCGGTTCAATCTTCATTGTCATGTTTGCCTTCCAGTCATGAAGATCATGTGAAACTGTCATATTAAAGGATTTTAATTTAAAGCCTGAATTCTGGCGTTTTTCTTCGTTATCAAATCTAAAGGAATCAAGTAAATCCTTTAATATATTTCCGGGGAAGCCGCCCCATTCGCTCTTTAAATCACCCTCATCGTTATGGAAGTACCAGTATAAAACTGAGTTTCTCGAAGAAGCCGAAAAGGTTATATCACAAAATTCGAAAATACTGAATTTAACCGACGGAGTAAAAAGAAAATAAGAGTTTGTAGGACGGAGCAAATCCGCAACAATGCTTGTATTCAAGCCCAGGGTATAGGAAAGTCTGTTAAACCAGGTCTGATGAGCCTTTCCCGAATTCGAATAAGAAAGGGAGAAGGAATAAGGCAGGAATTCCTTTTCATCATTTTTTCTTTTTTCTTCCGGTATATACCAGCCCTTTACCGCATCAAATTCATAACCGAGAACATAGGATTGAACATAAGCAAGCTGAACTCCAAAAAGTGAAGCCGTAAGCTTAAGGCTGTCAGGATTATCATCTTCCATATTATAAGTAAAGTTTTCAGAAAGCTTAAGCTTTGAATCAAAAAGCGTAACTGTTAAAGTCTGATTTAAAGGACTTTTCTTCCACTTCTGATTCTGATATTTTTCTTTATCCTTATCATTCATTTTAGCAACCTCTTCCTGCCTGATTTCTTCGAAACCAGAGCTTACTGAAGCACTTACATAAGGCACTCCAAGAGATAAGGTTGCTGTATATTTTTTCTTTAAAGGCGGCATAACCATTTCAAGTCTCAAAGACTGTGAAAGCTTATTATTCCATTCCTTTGCCCGAATATCTGTAGACAGGGAATTCACAGTGATACTTTCTTCATCTGTCCAGTCTGCGTAATGTTCTTCCCAGTCTTCTGTGTCCGCGTCTCCAATAAACTTACGACGGTATAATCTAATAGAAGAATTCCAGGCAATATTTGTTTCGCTGAAAACCGGATAATATATCAGAGGCCTTAATGTTACTGTATTTGTATTAACTACATCGCGGGTTTCTGTTTTTAAATCTGAAAGCTTGATTTTTTTGATTTCTGATTCAGTATAACCGTAATCCTTATCCTCAGACATAAAAGGATGCCGCTGAAAAACAGGAGTATAGGTAAACTTATTATCTACACTAAAGAAGTTGCCGCCATAATAAAAAAGGCTTGAAAGCGAAAGCGGCAGCTTAAGGTTATACATTGAAGATCTTACATCATTCCAGTCAAAATCATCTGAAGTTTTAAGGTTTGTATCTGAATAAGAAACCTGAGTTGTAAGATTAAGTCCAAGATTATAATTTAATTTATAGGAAATACCGTCATCAACATTTTCCTTGGCGGCAGAATACTCCAGCTCCGGAAGATAATAATCAAAAGAAGCCTTTTCTTTTTCATCTGCAGCAGCCTTATCATTTTTATTATCAGTCTTCTTTTCGTCTGGTTTAACTTCTTCGCCGGCTGCTCTTCTTGCTTCCTCTTCAGCCTTTTTCTTTTCTTCTTCAAGCTGTTTTTCGGTTTTCAACTCATCAGGTTTATTTAATGCTATCACATATGAAGGGGTGCTTCTGTTGTTTTCCTTCTGCAGCGGCCACTGAAAAATGGTTCCGCTTGCATTAATATTTGTAGAAAGTGGAGTTACTAAAGACGGATAATAAAACTTTCTTGAAGGAGTGTACTTTGTCCATTCATCTTCAAAAAGCTTTTCATTATAGGTATAAGCTTTTTTATTATTTTTATCCGTATAACTGAAGGTAGTATTCTTAGAAGAAATACTTACGGAATTCTGCATAGAGAAAGACAAAGATGAAAGATAAGGCCTCATAAAGGCTGGAATAGAAGGTGTATAAGAGGAAGTAGATCTCCACTGGAAGGAAGAAACCTCTTTTATGTTATTGTTATTTTGAGTATCATCACCGGTCAGAATCTGATTTTCTCTTTTTGAACTTTCAAGGAGATAGGAAATCCAGTCCATTGTTTCATGGCGGTCTAAGAGAAAATCGTTTGAAAAGAAGGGATCTGAATAAACCGGCAAAGAAAGTGAAAAGGAAAAAGGTCTTGAAAGCTGAAATTCAAAGTTGGCCGCATAACGGAAAGGCATTTTTATTCCAAGAAAAGATGATTCATCCTTATAGGTTATTCCGGAAGGAGAATACGGATAATAGTTTAAAGGATTATCCAGGGAACGAAAAACTGTATTACTAAAGCCAAGATAGGTACTGAAGTCTAATCTTGAAATATAGCCCGGAAGCGGATTAATTACTCCATCAACACCTGTCATATATCCAAGATTTGAATACCAGTCTGCCATAATCTTAACATAATGAGAAGAATCACCCTTATAGTCTTCATCAAGATTATGAAGAACAATTCCTTCGCGCACCTGTTCCTTTAAGGTGCTGGGACGAATAAAATTATAAACTGCCTTAAGGGATTCTGCAGAAGTACTGTCTTTTGTTTTAGAGGTGGAAGTATTATCAGCTTCCTGAAGAGGTTTTCGTCCCCAGAGATAAGTTGTTGTCTGAATTGAATAGCCGGCTCTACTTGTATAATTGAAGACCGGATTAAATATTAATTCGTCCTTCGGATAATAAAAGGCCGGAAAATACATAACAGGCACAGCACCCACATAAAGCAGGGCATTAAAAAAGGCAAATTCACCGCCGGGAAGCAGCCAGGTTCGTGTTGCATCTATATGCCAGTGAGGAGCTTCTTCATCACAGAAGGTAAGGCTTGAGTTTTTGAAGGTAATTACATTTTGATTTCCCTTACCGAAAATTTCAGAAAATACGATAAGAGTTGAACCGGCAGGAAGATTAACCGCATCTGACTGCTGCTGAATAACTCTTCCGTCATTAAATACGCCTTCAAGTGTTGAAGTATTCATTATAAGCGAGCTGGCTGTGGCTGTAGAATTTCCAGAGTTCCCGCTTTTCGTAATGATTTCTACATTACCCTCCGCATAAAGCATTTCTGTGTTGCGGTCATAAATAATTTTGTCGGCATGTATATCATTATTGGTGTCATCTTTTTTTACGGAAATAAAAACCGCGCCTTCAAGATAGATGCATTCATTTCCGTTTTCTTCATTTTTTTTATAAGCTGACTGACGGGCATTATTGATTGTAATAACTGTAATCTGAGGTTCTTTTTTTTCCTGTCCGTCATTATCCTGGGCAAGAGCAGTAAATGCAAAGAGAAGAGAAATAACTGCCAGACAAAAAAATCGCTTAAACATCAAACCCCTGAAATCTAAAGCCTAAAGCCCCAGCTGGCTCTTGATAAACTGGCCTGTATAACTCTTAGGCTCGCGGGCAACCTCTTCCGGCTTTCCGGTCGCGATAATGTTACCGCCACGGAAGCCGCCTTCCGGTCCCAAATCAATTATATAGTCTGCCTGGCAGATAACGTCCAGGTTGTGTTCTATCATAACGACTGTGTTTCCCTGGTCTACAAGGCGCTGAATAACGGTCATCAACTGCTTAACGTCTGCAAAGTGAAGACCTGTTGTAGGCTCGTCCATTATATAAAGAGTTTTTCCTGTTGAAACGCGGGCAAGCTCGTTTGCAAGCTTTACTCGCTGAGCCTCGCCGCCACTTAAAGTGAGGGCGTTCTGGCCAAGCTGGATGTAGCCGAGCCCTACAGACTTCATTGTTTCAAGTTTTCGAGACAAATGAGGAATGCTTGCAAAAAAGTCGCAGGCTTCGTCTATGGACATATTTAGTACGTCGTTGATGGATTTGCCCTTATAGGTAACTTCCAGAGTTTCTTTGTTGAAGCGCTTTCCGCCGCAGACCTCGCACTGAACGTATACGTCGGGCAGGAAGTTCATTTCGATTACGTTTTCTCCGGCTCCCTGGCAGGCTTCGCAGCGGCCACCCTTTACATTGAAAGAGAAACGGCCTTTGAGGTAGCCGCGGGCTTTTGATTCCGGCAGGCTTGCGAAAAGGTCTCGGATTGCGTCAAAGACTCCAATGTAGGTTGCAGGGTTAGAGCGCGGGGTGCGGCCGATCGGTGACTGGTCTATGTTGATTACCTTGTCTATAAACTCCGCGCCTTCCACGCCTTCGCACTCACCTACATCGTAGTTTGTACGCATAACGCGGTTGCTCAGAGCCGGATAAAGGACATCGCTCATAAGGGTTGATTTTCCAGAGCCACTTACGCCTGTTATACAGGTGAAGGTTCCAAGCGGAATCTGTATGCTTACGTTTTTCAGGTTGTGTTCGGTTACGCCGTTTAATTTTATGAAGTTACCGTTGCCCGGGCGGCGGGTGGCCGGAATGTCCATTTTGAGGGTGCCGGCTAGGTACTGACCGGTAAGGCTTTCTTTTACTTTGGCAACCTCTTGTGGGGTTCCGGCGGCAACTACGCGGCCGCCATTAACTCCGGCTCCCGGACCAATGTCTATAAGGTAGTCTGCAGTACGCAGAGTCTGTTCGTCGTGTTCTACTACAATTACGGTGTTGCCGTTATCGCGCAGGCTGAGCAGTGTGTCTATAAGGCGCTGGTTATCTCGCTGGTGAAGACCGATACTAGGCTCATCCAGAATGTACATGACGCCGCAGAGGGCTGAGCCGATTTGGGTTGCGAGACGGATTCGCTGAGCCTCGCCGCCGCTGAGGGTTTCTGCGGCGCGCTCCATAGTAAGATAGTCCAAGCCAACGTCGCGGAGGAAGCGGAGTCTGGCGCGGATTTCCTTCATAATCTGTGTTGCGATTTTCTGTTCGTTTTCTGTGAGCTCAAGCTGGTCAAAAAACTCAATTGAATCTGCAACAGAAAGGCAGCAAAGCTCCCATATATTCTTTCCGCCAACAGTTACACCAAGGGCTTCCTTGCGCAGTCTCTGCCCGTTACAGCAGGAACAGTGTCCCACCTTCATGAACTTTTCTTCTATATTGGTTCTCTGTGCGTCACCCCAGGCTTCTGCGTGGCGGCGCTTCATTTCGTTGAGAACTCCGGGCCATGGACGGTTATATTCGCTGTAGCCTTCCCCGCTCTGCTTTTTGTAAACCCAGTGAATCTTGCGGTCCGGGTCTCCGCTCCACAGGTATTCAAACTGCTCGGCAGTAAGACGGCTGATTGGTGTGTCCAGGGTAAAGCCTTCTGCCTCAGCTACAGCCTGGAACATAGTGTGGTTCCATTCGCTGTCGGGATTGAAGAATGGAAAGGCTCGTTCATTGAAGGAAAGTGAGCGGTCCGGCAGAATCTTATTAAAGTCCCATTCCATTTTTTCGCCAAGGCCGGTACATTCAGGGCAGGCACCAAAGGGGTTATTAAAGCTGAAGAGTCGCGGCTGCAAATCCGGAATAGAAATACCGCAGTCCGGGCAGGCATTCTTCTGGCTGAAGAATACCTCTTCGTCCTTGTCGCCAACACGTCGGGTAACAATTACAATACCGTTGGCATTTTTCAGGGCAATTTCGATTGAGTCGGCAAGGCGGCTTCTAACCTCATCGCTCTTTATGATTCGGTCTACAACAATTTCTATTGTATGCTTTTTCTGCTTATCAAGCTTGATTGCTTCGTCCAGCTCAGCCATTACGCCGTCAATACGAGCACGGACAAAGCCCGAGGCCTTGGCATCATCCAAAATCTTCTGATGCTCACCCTTTTTACCACGGATTACAGGGGCCAGAATCTGCATTTTAGTGCCGTCTTCCCAGCCCATAATCGTATCAATAATCTGGTCTACAGACTGCTCGCGGATTTCACGGCCACAATTCGGACAGTGAGCATGACCACAGCGGGCATAAAGGAGACGGTAAAAATCATATATTTCAGTGATTGTACCCACAGTAGAACGCGGGTTTTTATTTGTAGATTTCTGTTCGATAGAAATAGCCGGAGAAAGCCCTTCAATCAAATCAACATCAGGCTTATCCATGCGTCCCAGAAACTGGCGGGCATACGATGAAAGACTTTCCATGTAACGGCGCTGACCTTCAGCAAAAAGGGTATCAAAAGCAAGCGAGCTCTTTCCCGAACCCGACAGCCCCGAAATCACCACCAGCTTATTGCGCGGAAAAGTAACGTCAATATTTTTAAGATTATGCTCTCTAGCCCCGCGGATTACTATCATGTCGTCTTTCATATCCGCTAATTATAGCAAAATACCGTGAGTTTTGGAACAGTCGATTTCAGAAGGCAGCTATGAGTGTTATAACTAGTGTCTGCATAATGGGTTTTAATCGACATATCAGTGTTTTATATATAAAATAAATAATAAGGATAGATATAATGAAAAAAACAAGAAAACACATATTCCGTACTATAATATTATTTATACTAGCATTGCTGGCAGCCTTCTTACTTTTTTCTTTTATAAGACATAGAGTATTAATATTACGTGAGAAAAAGCTTCTGACTCCACCCGGACAGATGATAGAAGTTGATGGACATTCTATGCATGTTTATTCCATCGGAAAAGGAGAAAAAGCACTTGTTTTAATGTCTGCCAGTGGAACAATATGTCCAAGTCTTGATTTTAAAAATCTTTATCCTCTTTTAAGCGATGAATTCAGAATAGTTATCGTTGAAAAATTCGGCTATGGATACAGTGATACTGTTAATCGTCCAAGAGATATAAAGACTATTCTTTCAGATACAAGATCAGCACTTATGGGTGCAGGTATCAAAGGGCCATATATTCTTTGTCCTCATTCTTATTCTGGCCTGGAAGCCCTTTACTGGGCACAAGCTTATCCTGATGAAGTGGAAGCAATCATAGGCTTAGACATGGCTTTTCCTGAGACCTATGACTATACAAAAGGTGGCATTTTTGTAAAACCATATTACCTTGCACAAAATATGCTTATTAAACTCGGTATAGGAAGATTTCTTCCCGATGACACTTTCATTCCAGAAGGTGATTTTCTTACAAAAGAAGAAGAAAAACAATATGTTGCATTGGGTAACCGGCTATATAATAACATTGATGTAGCAAAAGAAGCAGAAGAAGCAAAGTCTAATGCCAGAATTATTTCTTCCTCTGAAAAAGCCAATATCCCTATGCTGATATTTTTATCCGAAAAGAAACTTGCCGGAAGTAAAGATTTATGGAAAAAAACTGCATATGATTATATAAAGAATCTTGATTCAGTAACTGTTATACAACTTGCTTGTGATCATTATATTTTCCATTATGAATCTGAACGAATAGCAGAAGAGATAAAGCTATTTATTAAACACTTGTAATAAGTTAAACGAACAAAAAAATACCCTGCCAATGACATATAAGTCAAGCAGGGGCGTTACGGGGGCGGCGTTTGAGCCCCCGTTAGAAGGGGTAGCGAAAGACCGCCGAAGGCGGGCTGAAGCGAGGGGAAGACCTTCCCCTCCTTCTTTATAATATTAATTAGCTTTCACAGTATTCTTTACAATAACATCATGAGCGCCGCCTTCGCGGAGAGATGCGGCACTTACGAGTGTAATCTTAGCGTTCTTCTGCAAATCAGGAATGTTTGTAACACCACAGTTACACATTGCGTGGATTACCTTGCTTGTTGTAAGAGTTACGTTGTCGTGGAGAGAGCCGGCATATGGAACGTATGAGTCTACGCCCTCTTCAAAAGCCATGCCCTTCTTTCCGCCAAGGTCGTAGCGCTGCCAGTTGCGGGCGCGGTTTGAACCTTCACCCCAGTATTCCTTAACGTAGTTTCCATTAACGATGAGTTTGTTTGTTGGAGACTCATCAAAGCGGGCAAAGTATCGGCCAAGCATAACAAAATCTGCACCCATTGCAAGAGCAAGAGTAACGTGATGGTCATAAACAATACCACCATCAGAACAGATTGGAATATAAATACCAGTTTTTTCATAGTAAGCGTCGCGAGCCTTAGCAACTTCGATTGTAGCGGTAGCCTGACCACGGCCAATACCCTTCTGCTCGCGGGTAATACAGATTGAACCGCCGCCGATACCGATTTTTACAAAGTCAGCACCAGCCTCTGCAAGGAAGTTGAAGCCGTCTGCATCTACAACGTTTCCGGCACCGATTTTTGCGTTAGGCCATTTTCCGTGAATGTCCTGAAGGGCGCGGCGCTGCCATTCTGTAAAGCCTTCTGATGAGTCGAGTGTCATTACATCAACACCGGCAGCAAGAAGAGCCGGAACTCGGTCCATGTAGTCGCGTGTATTAATTCCGGCACCTACTATATAGCGCTTCTGGCTGTCGAGCAGTTCAAGAGGATGCTCTTCGTGGCTTGCAGCATCCTTACGGAATACGAGGTAAAGGAGTTTTCCGTCTTTATCAACAACTGGAAGCTGATTAACCTTCTTTTCCCAGATTAAATCATTTGCTTCATCAAGAGTGATTCCTTCCTTTCCCATTACAAGAGAAGAAAGAGGAGTCATATAAGCGCTTACCTTCTCGCTCATTTCGCAGTGACCGATACGGAAGTCGCGCTCTGTGATAATACCAACAAGTTTTCCGTTTGCAGTACCGTCTTCAGTAACTGCAACAGTAGAGTGGCCGGTCTTTTCAATTGCTTCAACCAATTCGCCGAGTGTCTGCTCAGGACGGATATTTGTATCAGAAGAAACAAAGCCTGCCTTGTAAGCCTTAACGCGGGCAACCATAGCTGCCTGATTTTCTATTGTCTGAGAACCAAAAATGAAGGAAATGCCGCCTTCCTTAGCAAGAGCAACAGCCAGCTTATCATCAGAAACTGCCTGCATAACAGCCGAAGTCATCGGAATGTTCATTGTAAGTGGACATTTTTCGCCGGCCTTTTTATTGTAGCGGACAACAGGTGTCTGCAGCGAAACATTAGCAGGAATGCAGTCAGGACCGGTGTAGCCCGGAATTAAAAGGTACTCATCAAAAGTGTG
>CAMNGG010000242.1 GCA_946537975.1 uncultured Treponema sp.
AAAAGTAGTATAATTTTGATACTATGTTGGCAAAACCGTTTATAAAATGGGTTGGTGGTAAAAGCCAGCTGCTGGAAGAAATTAGAGAAAAGTACCCCTCAAAAATAGAAAAGTACTGCGAACCTTTTGTCGGCGGCGGTGCGGTGCTTTTTGATATTTTAAGTAAATTTCAACCGAAAGAAGTATTAATCAACGACATAAACAAAGAGCTTATAAATACATATTTGCAGATAAAAAATAACTGCGAAGAAATGATTTCTCAACTTTTAGAATTGCAGAATGTTTATAAAAATCACACAGTGGAAGAAAACAAAGAATTTTTCTATGAAAAGCGTAACCGTTACAACGAGCTAAAAGTGGACTCCGCAACCTGTCATGCTGAACTTGATTCAGCATCTGGTATTGACCTTGAAAAAGCCGTACTTTTTATTTTTCTGAACAAAACCTGCTTTAACGGCTTGTATCGCGTGAACTCAAAAGGTTTATTCAATGTCCCGTTCAATAATGCGAAAAATCCGCTTTTGTGTGATGGCGAGAATTTAAGAGCCTGCTCAAAACTTTTGCAGAATGTGGAAATGAAAGTCGGAGATTATAAGGAATGTAAAAGCTTTATCGATGATAAAACTTTTGTCTATATTGATCCACCTTATAGACCGCTTACACAAACAGCTGCATTTACATCTTATTCAGAAAACGGTTTCTCAGACAAGGAACAAATTGAGTTGGGTAATTTCATTACAGAAATTTCAAATAAAGGTGCTATGGTTCTTGCAAGTAATTCAGACCCGAAAAACACGAATGAGAATGATAATTTCTTTGATGACTTGTATAAAAATTTTGAAATTAAACGAGTATTTGCTGCTCGTGCAATAAATTCAAAAGGCAGTGGAAGAGGAAAATTGTCAGAAATTTTAGTTTCAAATATGTCAAAACAAGCAGAATTTAAATTTACGGCAGAAGAATTGTTCAAATCTGAAGAATATTCTTCAATTTTTTTGAATGCAATAGGCGATATTGAAAAAGATGATTTTGCAAAATCAAAATATGAAAAAGATATTGCAAAAACAAAAAATTATCGTATAGATGTGTATTACCATGCGACAGGTGGTTATGGCGAAATAGGTCTCGGTGAAGGACTTTACCTTGGAAAAGATAAAATGGCTTTGCATAATTTTTATAACAACGAAGGTGAATTTGGCGAAAACACTATTATTGAATACCATGGAAAGCCTCATTTTATAGATTTGACATCGTTAAAAGAATATGAATCATTTGAAGCAGAAGCAATTAAAACTTTTGGAAATGACCAAAAAAAATCTTATTTGAAGAAACTCACATTGCAAAAAGGTTTTGATGGAATACGCTATTTTGACCCTCTGGCGACTGGTGAAGAATTTGTTTTATTTAATACTGAAACTATAAAACAAGTTTCAAAACGGAGAATTGCATAAGTGAAACGAGATTTTACAAAATGGCTTTCAACTTTTCGTGACAGCATCGCAACTTATTCATATTATGTGGATTTTGAAAAAGTCTACGGGAATGTCGATGGCATAAAAATCGAACTGAATATTTTGAATTCTCTGATTGGCTCGAAAAAAATAAAATCGGATTTTGATAAAATCATTCATAAATATCCTGAAACATTAAAGTGCATTCCTATTCTGCTTGCCGTGAGAAGCTCAGAAATCTCCGTCTGTGATGAAAACGGAAGTTTCATTTTCGATTTTTCAAACAATTCACAATCGGTTTCCGATTATTCTCTTTTCATGGAAAAATCAGGACTTTTTGATTTGCTTCAAAATCATCTTATTGGAAATTTGCTTGATTATGTTACAGGCGTTGAAACAGGTCTTGATTCAAACGGTCGCAAGAATCGAGGTGGACACTTAATGGAGGATTTGGTCGAGTCATACATTCAAAAAGCAGGATTTGTAAAAGATAAAAATTACTTCAAAGAAATGTACATACATGAAATTTCTGAAAAATGGAAAGTTGATTTGTCTGCAATTTCGAATCAGGGCAAAATGGAAAAACGCTTTGATTATGTCGTAAAAACAGAGAATCAAATATATGTGATTGAAACGAATTTCTATGGCAGTGGCGGCTCAAAACTGAATGAAACAGCACGCAGTTATAAAACACTCGCCCAGGAGGTCGCCACGATTGACGGAGTTACTTTTGTTTGGTTTACGGACGGCAGCGGCTGGACAAGTGCCCGACACAATCTGGAAGAGACGTTTGATGTTATGGAGCATATCTATTGCATACAAGATATGGAAGATGGCGTGATGAAGAAAATATTTAAGTAGGAGAGCTTTATGGCAAACAATATTTCATGGCAAAAAATATTTGATGACTATAAAATTTTTGATCACGATTTTGAAAAAACATATTTTCCTTTATCTGCCGAGCAAATAAAAAAATCATGTCAGGATTTTACCAGAACTACAGAGAAAGAAGTCCGCATTCTATGCAAACAGGATACACGAGAATCTCGACCAAATATTTTTAAAGACAATGGACTTTTTATTTTGCCAGTCAAAAATGGACATTATGCAATCCTAAAAGGCGAAGGGTATGTTGATATTCCCAAAATAACATCAGGTGTTAATGTCTATAATTCAAAGTTGGATTTTCATCTGGATAGTTCAGCTGTTGGTGATTCAGAGATGCAGTATTTAGATTTTGCTTATGCATCGTCTTTGATTAGAACATTCATGAATGATGATTCTCTGCTTCTAACCATTCGTGGCAGAAAATTTACTCCAAGTTTTTCTTTTAATGTAAATGGAATTCCTGTAGAAGTTTCTAGTGTTCAAACTGAAGTTGATGCTGGGTATGAAGGTCGCAACAAAATCGTCCTTATAGAAGCAAAGAATAAAAATGTAGAGAATACTGTTATCCGTCAATTGTATTATCCTTTTCGGCAATGGAAAAATCATACCCAAAAGGAAGTAATCCCAATTTTTTTTGAAAAGGACAAAGAAAAATCTACATATAATATTTGGCAATATCGATTTGAAGATGAAAACGATTATAACAGTATAAGACTTGTACGCTCCGGCTCTTACAAGATTAATGGACCAAATTTAGATTTTTAAAATGTCTATTTCAGCTTACTATCGTTCAGAAAACAAAGATTTCACTCTCGCCAAAGGTGATTGCCTTGAACTGCTTCCCAACATCAATTTCCAGTTCAATATGATATTTGCCGACCCTCCTTACTTTCTTTCCAACGGCGGAATATCTGTTCAGAGCGGTAAGCAGGTTTCCGTGAACAAAGGCGACTGGGACAAATCCCAGGGTTTTGAAAAAGATAACGAGTTTAATTACAAATGGCTTTCGCTTTGCAGGGAAAAACTAAAGGAAAACGGAACAATCTGGATTTCTGGAACTTATCATAATATTTTCTCTGTTGCTCAGATGCTCAACGAACTGGATTTCAGAATTCTCAACTGCATTACATGGGCAAAAACTAATCCACCGCCGAATTTAAGTTGTAAGTTTTTTACACATTCAACCGAGTTTATTCTCTGGGCAAGGAAAAACAAGAAAGTAACGCATTACTACAATTATGAGTTGATGAAACAAATCAACGGCGGAACTCAGATGCGTGATTTATGGAGCCTGCCTGCCATTGCAAA
>CAMNGG010000243.1 GCA_946537975.1 uncultured Treponema sp.
CCAAAGCGGGACCTGCGGAAAATTACCGGCAGACTTGATGACATTATGTCTATGGCCGCTAAAGATCCGAATAACCATGAAGATTTTATTGATATCACACTTACAGATGAAAACGAGGTTATGGATGCAATTTCAACCCTGCGCTCTGTGTATCCTAATGTATTAAAAATATCTTATGAAAATATGGCAACACGGGCTGCGGAAGAAATAGAAAAGCTTGGTAAACTGGATAAACAGAATCCGCAGGAAATTTTTGAAAAATTTTTCAATTCCCGCCGCGGCAGAGAAATGACGGCAGAAGAAAAAGAGTATATGAATTCACTTATTGAAAAAATCTGGGGAGAAGACTGATGAGACCGCTTAAGCTTGTAATGACGGGATTTGAATCCTATAAAGACCGGACCGAAATAGATTTTGAAAAGCTGGGAAGCAGAGGCTTATATCTGATAACCGGCGATACCGGAGCAGGTAAAACGACTATTTTTGATGCGATTACCTTTGCCCTTTATGGCTCTCCAAGCGGTTCTGACAGAAGTGTAGAAATGCTTCGCTCGCATTTTGCAGATGAAAACACACCGACTGAGGTTGAATTTGATTTTGAAGCAAATGGCAGAAAATATCATATAAAAAGGAATCCGGATTATGAACGAAAGGCTTTGCGTGGCGAAGGAACTACAACCCAAGCGGCTAATGCAGAACTGGCATTCCCGGGAGACGGACAGGGGCGCGAACCTGTAAGTGGGGTTTCGAAGGTAAATGCGGAAGTAGAAAATATTTTAAGTCTAAAAAAAGAACAGTTCTGCCGGATTGCAATGATTGCGCAGGGACGTTTTCAGGAGCTTTTGCTTTCAAAAAAAGATGATAAGGGAAGACTCTTTCGGGAGCTCTTTCATACAGAAAAGTATGAACGTCTGCAATTAACCTTAAAATCAGATAAGAGTGAAGCCGAAAGATACCTGGCAGATTTAAAACTCAGGCTTTCAGAAGCTCTTGCAAGAATTGAAGTTAATGAAAATGATGAAGGTGCTGATAAAATCAATTTGATAAAAGCAAACAGCTTCATAAAAGATGAAGAAATGGAGCTTTTGAGGGAATTTGTTTCCAGAGATGAAAAGTTATTAAAAGAAATCCTGCTAAAGATTTCCGAAACTGAAAAGAAACTGGAAAAAACAAATGCAGAACTTCAGCTGGGGCAGGAAAGACAAAAACTGGAAGAACAGTGTGCTCTTACAGAAAAAGAAGAAACGCAGAAAACCTGCCAGCTCGAAGAATTGACAGAAGCTATGCAGACAGCAGAAACTGCCGCGAAGAAAGTACCGGAGCTTGAAAAGGAACAGACCTTACTTGAGGCTTCGCTTAAAGATTATAAGGAAATTGCGGACACAGAAGCTGGTCTGAAAAGTCTTGACGAAGAAATAGCTTTAGATGAAAAAACATTAAAGAAGTCCGAGACAGATAAAAATCAGCTGGAAGAAAAGCTTGAGAAAAACAAGGCAGAAGCTGCGGCTTTGAAAAATGCGGGAGAAAAAAACGGCAGCCTTATAGCGGCACTTGAAAAAATCAGCGAAGAAGAAAAAGCTCTCAAAGAAATAGAAGGTCTTCTGGAGGAGCTTTTTTCTGATAAAGAGGAGCTTTCTGCCGCAAGGAAAAAAGCAGAAGCCGCAATAGATAAAACCGTACAGCTGCAGAAGGCTTATTCAGAAATGCTGCGACTCTTTAACCTGGAGCAGGCGGGTATTCTGGCAGAGGGCTTACGTGAAGGAGAGCCTTGTCCTGTTTGCGGCTCAAAGGAACATCCGAAGCCGGCAGCAAAATCTTTACAGGCACCTGGTCAGAAGGAGCTTGAGGATGCACAAAAAGAAGCGGCTGCGGCGGGAAAAGATTCTACCGCACTTTCCGTGGAGGCAGGTGAAAAGGGTAAGGCAGTAGAAAAAGAAGAAGAGCAGATTAACAGGCTGCTGGAAAAATATTTTGCAAGCCTTAATGTAAATGATGAAGCCCTTAATCAGAAAATTGGAGAAAGAAAAAATCAGTTAAAGCTCGAGGCAGACAAAAAAAAGCAGGAGCTTGAAAAAGAAGAGGCAGATAAAAACCGACGTACAGAAATAGAAAATGAGATTCCGAAAGAGGAAGCCGCAATAAAGAAAATTACAGAAGAAACGGGTCAGCTTTCTGCAAAGATTTCGGCGAATAAGGCAAAGTATGAGGAAATCATAAAAAATCTAAATGAGAAAAAGACAGGCTTAAAGTATAAGACTCTGGAAGAGGCAGATAATACAAACGAAACTCTTAAGCTTGAAATTTTAAAGCTTAAGAATAATGTAGAAAAAGCCCGTGAGAACAAGAATGCCTGTGATAAAGAAATTTCAATCTTAAAAGGACGCATTGATCATATAAAAAATCAGCTGAAAGAAAGTAAGCCGGTAGAGGTTGAAAAGCTTAATAAGGAAAAGGATAAACTTTTACAGCAAAAGGCTGCACTTGGTGAACAGAGGGATTCTATAAATAAACGCAGCGCTGTAAACCAGGAAAGCTTACGCACTGTAGAAGAACTGCTTCCGGAAATTGAAAAGGCTGGAAGCCGCTATAGTATGATAAGCGCCTTAAGTGAGGTGGCGGCAGGCTCAAATCGCGGAAGCCACGGTAAACCTTCGCTCGAAACCTATGTACAGATGCACTGCCTGGATCAGATAAATCTCAGGGCAAATCTTCGCCTTAAGAAAATGACAGATAACAAATATGAGCTGCGCCGCCGGGTAGAAAAAGACGGCTCTGAACTGGGACTCGATCTGAATATTAAAGATTTCTATACCAGCCGCGAGCGTGAGGTACAGAGCCTTTCCGGAGGAGAACAGTTCCAGGCTTCTTTGTCGCTGGCCCTTGGCCTTGCCGATGAGATTCAGGAAAATGCCGGAGGAATCAAGCTGGATGCAATGTTTATAGATGAGGGCTTTGGTACACTGGATTCGGATACTTTGAACAAGGCAATGCGGGCTCTGGAAGATTTGTCTCAGGGAGATAAGCTGATTGGTATTATTTCTCACGTAGAAGAGCTGGAAGGAAGAATTCCAAAAAAAATCTACGTTAAGAAAGATGAGGCTGGCGTTAGTCATGCAGAATTAAAAGAAGACTAGGGGAGGGCATTTTATATGAAAAGAAAATTCAGGTTTCTTCTGGTTTTACCAGCTTTGTTATTTATGCTTTGTCTTTCGGCCTGCTTTTCTGAAAAGAAAAGTGTCTTTTATGACAGCAAGTGGATTATGAAAAATTATGATGCCGATGGAAAGCTTTATTATCACCATCTTATTTTAGAGCCGGGACACAGAGTTATGCTGAGGGCTTCTTATGCGGATTCGACAAATATAATTGTCTGGACGGGAACTTATAAAATCAATTCTCGAAAAATTGATTTTGATTTTACAGAATGCGTGCGTTATGAAAATGGAGAAATTGTGGGACAGTATAAGGCCGGCCAGCTGGTAAAGTTTTATAATGGAGATTTTTATTATTCTGTAGCAGGTTTCGATGTGGAGGGGGCTGCTGCGGTGGAGAGTGCCGGAGAGGTTGATGCTGACAAAGCAGAAGCCGACAAAGCTGATTCTGAAAAGCCCGCAAAAATTTATCATCTTGAATTGATTCGTCCTAAGAATTATTTTTATGGTGAGAATAAGGATATTTTTGATAATCATCTGGAAGAGTTTATAAAAGTGAAATAAACTTTTCCGGAGTAAGGTTGTAGCCTTCGGCATCAAGCTTGCGCCCTGTAAGGGCATGGTGCTCGCAGGCGGTAATGGCGGCGTCGAGGGCGGTGTAGCCCTGGGCCAGCAGAGCAGCAAGCATACCGGCAAGAATGTCTCCGCTGCCACCCTTTGCAAGATTCTGGCTGCCGTCTGTAATTATGTAAGTTTTTCCCTGATATGCAATGAAGGTATTTGCGCTTTTCATGATAAGGGCGGCAGCTGGAAAGAGACGATTTATTTCACGCCCGATTTTGATTTTGATTTCCGGAGAATTTGCGAGGCTTTCTATAGAGATTTCCTCTTCTGTATAAGAAACTTCAGGATAGAATTCTTTGACTCTTTTCAAAAAGCGCTGCAGTTCAGAAAGATGAGGCGTAAGCACAAGCTGATTTGATGCTTCCTGGGAATATCTTTGAATTTCTTCAATGTAGCTCTTCATGTCAAAAACACCCGCATCAAAAACTGCGGCGTGTCTTTTATCTCCGTTACTGAAGTAGTCACCAATTATCTGGTCATCAGAAGGATTGTGGTCAATAAGGCCCGGTCCCAGAAGAATGCAGCTTGTTTTTTTAGGAAGCTTATCTGAAATCATAAGTGCAGGTGAAATTTTAAATTGTGAAAGTTCTGAACCTGTATGATTGATGATACTTGTGAGGCCGCTTCCAAAGTTCATGGCGGCGGTGGCGGCTAGAATACAGGCACCGCCCTTATCGCCGGAAAAAACTGCGGTGTGGCCATAGTTGCCTTTGTGGGCAGAACGTTTTTTTCGCAGGGGAAGCTTGACGTCGGAGCATTCAATAAGTTCGACTGTTGCTGCTTCCATTTCTGAGGCTCCGTTTGCGGCCTCTTCTAATTTTTTCGAAGCAAGACCAATTTCACATTTAATTATTTTTCCGCAGGAGTCTTTTGCCTTGTCAGAAAAAAGGGAGAGCTTATAAGAGCCCATAGTTAGTGTGTAATCTGCACGAAAGTAAAGACCGGAAGGAATGTCACAGGCGATTTTAATTGCCTCTGATTGATTAGCCTGGTCCAGAATTGTTTTGATTATTTGTGGCAGTTGGCCATGAAAGCCGCTGCCGTAAATACAATCAAGAATTATGCTTGCTTGAGGCAGACTGGTCTGGGCCTGAGAATTATCAGGCTGAACAATGTCTATACCAAGCCTGCGGCACATTTCAAACTGAACCTTTGCTTCTTCTGCCGCAGGAGGCTCAAGACAAAAAAGCTTCAGACGGCATTTTCCCTGCAGCAGTCTTGCTACAGCATAGCCGTCGCCGCCATTATTTCCTTTACCACATAAAATCAAAAGACTTTCCGGCTGGAAATCCATAATAAAATCAGCAAGCTGACGGGCTGCCTCCTCCATCATTAAAAAAGGAGGAATACCATATTTTTCCTTTGCGAGTTTTTCAATTTGAGAGGCCTGGGAACAGGTATAGACTTTTTGCATAGTAATAATTTAAGGTGTAAAAATCAGTTGAAGATATCCTTGAAGGTATCTCCAATTTCTTTACCGGCTTCCTTGATGCCTTTACCGGCTTTTTTTCCGGCATCTTTGATTTCTTTGCCAGCCTTTTTTGTACCTTTTTTAATTGCTTCTGCATCCTTTGAAGCTTCTTTTTTAGCCTTTTCCTTTTTCTTATTGAGTTCCTTTTCTGTGCGTTCAATTTTGCGGTTAAGGGCAGCTTCACTTAAATCTGCATATTCCCCGGCACGTGTTTTCATTTTTGTTAATTCAAGTTCAAGAGCCAGTATTTCTTTTGTAAGAGCTGAATCTACTGCAAACATCAGGGGCTGAAGGAACATAATTGCGGAAAGAATAATTGCAATTTTCTTTGTTTTAAACATAGTTTTATTTCTCCTTTTTAGAAAGTCGCCAGCAGACAAGTGCATAAATAAGGGCAAAAGTCATCATCAAGAAGCAGAGAATCTGACCGGTGGAAATATTTAAAAGTGAAGTTGAAGTATAGAGCGGAGCGTTTGCATCCTTTGCAATTCTATAGCCGAGGTCTGCATCCGGCTCGCGGAAGTATTCAATGAAAAAGCGGAAAAAGCCATAGCCGCCGGCGTAAATTGCTCCCAGCATTCCGTCGAATTTTTTGTGCTTGCGGCAGAGCCAGATGATAAACCAGAGGACAATTCCTTCAAAAAAGGCTTCGTATAACTGACTTGGATGGCGCGGCAGATTTACAGGCCCTGAGCTGGAAATAGTCATCCCGATTTTTTCGGCAAAAGCCTGAACCCAGGAAAGCTGTGAAGAAAATCTTTCTGCATCCGGGAAAATCATTCCCCAGGGCATTGTAGTAATACGACCGTAAAGTTCACCGTTCAAAAAGTTTCCGATTCGGCCAAAGGTGTAACCAAGCGGAATTGCACAAACCATGGCGTCGCTCCATTTTGTAAAAGAACGGTTTTTTATCTTACACCAGACAAGCATTCCTAAGAGGCCGCCGACAAAACCTCCGTGGTAAGACATTCCCATGAGACCTGTAAAATGACCGTTTGAATCAAAAGGCCAGAAGATGAGCCAGGGCTTCTGGCGGTATAGCCCGCTGGTGTCGTAAATCAGAGTGGAAAAAACTCTGGCACCAATCAAAAGAAAAATAATACCGGTAAAAATGAAGCTGAATAAATCATCTTCTGAGGTTTTTACTTTTTGAGAATCCAGGGCACCTTCCTTCCAGACCTTTCGCAGAATAAAATATGCAGTCGCAAAAGCAAAGGCATACATTAAACCATACCAGCGTAAAAG
>CAMNGG010000244.1 GCA_946537975.1 uncultured Treponema sp.
AGGCAACTTATCGGAACAAACCATCGAAAAAGGAGAAAACAATGGAAGAAGAACAGTTAAAACCAAGCCAAATCATCGCCGACCTCGAAAATCGGCTTACACAGCTAAAACAAGTCCTGGCCGTAACAGGAAAACGGCTGGCCAATACCCCCCAGGGCCACCTCCGTGTCTCACAAAAGGGCCACAACCCCGAGTTCTACCATATCACCGAGCCCGGCGACACCCACGGCACTTACATTCCACACGCAAAGCTGGCCCTGGCCCGCCGCCTCGCCCAAAAAGACTACGATACCCGTCTCATAAAGCAGCTTAAACAAGAAATCCGGGCTCTGCAAAAATACCTGGCCCAGACAAAAGGCGGCGACTGCTGCAAAGAAGGCGGGGCCAGTACCGGCCGCGGCATCACCGACCGCAGCGACACCGACCACGACAGCAGTCCCGCCTCCACCCTCACCGCCCTCTACACAAAGCTCTGCCCCGCCCGCCAGAGCCTCGTCACACCAATTACCCTAACAGACGCCCAGTACGCCGCCCAGTGGCAGGCCGTCTCCTGGACCGGGCTACCGTTCTCGCCAGATTCCCCGGATTACACCACTGCCCGCGGCGAGCGGGTGCGCTCCAAATCCGAAGTGATAATCGCAGACACGCTCGCGCGCCACGGCATTCCCTACCGCTACGAATATCCTCTGGAACTAAACTACAGACGGAACGGCCGGGGCGGAACTTCCCGCTCAGCCCCCGGAGACACCCCTACGCATGGTGCGGACACGGTAAACTCGGAGACCTCATATCGCCCCGGCCGCACCGTCCACCCGGACTTCCTCTGTCTCAACGTGCGCACTCGCGCCGAGTTCTACTGGGAACACTTTGGCCTCATGGCCGACGGAGACTACCTGGAGCGCACCCTGGTCAAGCTCAAAGAATTCGCCGAAAACAATATACTCCCCGGCAAAAATCTTCTTTTCACCATGGAATCCGCCTCCTGCAAACTAAGCACCCGCCACATTGAGAATCTTATAAATGAGTTTTTACTTTGAAACAAAAAAGAGGACAACCCGTCACGCTAAAACGCCCATCCGTCATCCTGAACTTGTTTCAGGATCTATATACAAAAGACCCCGAAACAAGTTCGGGGTGACAGTTATTTTTTGAATTTTGATTTTACTCTCGCCTTCACGCGGCTCTTCAAATGCTCCAGCTCATCCTTATACTGAATAGACTTCATCGTAGGGAAGTGGGCCATAAAGCTTTCAGCGGCCTTGTTGCGGGCGTTCTGGAAGCAGTCAATTTTTTCGAGAATGCTCTGGCTGATCTTGTCTTTGTCTGATTCAGCATGCTCCTTTACAGAAGCCAGCATTGCTTCAAAGCTTTCGCTGCGGAACCAGACCTCGTTGCCGTAGTGGTCGCGCAAGCTCTCGCCAAAGGTTTTGATTTTTTCCATTGTGGCGCTGAAATCAACAAGCTTGCGTACAGTCACAATAATATCAACTGCAAGAGCAAGGGCAATTACGTCGGCACTAAGCTTTCCCCAGAATTCACCCAGCCAGTTCAGAAAGCGCAGCATCTGAGGGTACACAAAGTGAATCACACCAAGCCCCAGAAAACCAAACAAAACCGAGTTCAACAAACAAATTCGGCCATTCAAATTAAACTTATAGTGCGAATAATCCCACCAGCGGGCGTGAAAGGTCTTTTCCATCACCCAGCTGACAAAATATTCAACAACCGTACACAAAATCATAGAAGCAAAAAAGAGAGGCAGCCAGGTCTGGTAAAGGGTCGCCGGTAGCAGTAAAATCACTACTCCACCGAATCCGTAAACCGGACAGAGAGGTCCGTGCAAAAATCCGCGGTTTACAAATTTGTGCTCGTGGAAAATACCCACATAAAGCACTTCCGAAATCCAGCCAACTACGCTGAACATTATAAAAATCAAAAAAGCCTGCCTGAAGGGCAGTTCATAAATAGCCATCATATTCATATCTTTAAATATAATTATTTTTTCTATATAATTCAAATTTATGGAAGTATTTCTCGGAATCCCTGCGGCCGACGGAACTGGTATTGGAACCGCTTTTGTTATTCCAGACCCGGTAAAACGTGCAATTCCGCAGCATCACATAAACATCGATCAGATAAATAAAGGCTGGAGCCGTTTTGAGGCTGCCGTTCAGACCGTTACGCTCGGACTTTCGGAGCACCTTGATTCACTTTCCAAAACCAGTGAACGCGACCGTGCTCAGCGCGAGGTTTTTGAGACCTACATTCTCATGCTCGAAGACCCGGTTTTTAAGCAGGAAGTCCGCGACTTTTACGAAAATCAGCTATTTAATATAGAATATACCGTACAGTTTAAGGCAGAAGAGTATGCCGCAAAGCTTCGTCAGGCTGGTAACTACTACCTTTCTGAGCGTGCCCAGGATATTACTGATGTTTTTGGCCGCGTTCTGGACGAAATGCTGGACATTCATCCTTTTGATATCAATACGGTTCCGGATGGCTCGGTAATTTTAGCGACCTCTTTGAGCTCTGCCGACACAATCATCCTTAGTAAAAGAAAGATTGCCGGTCTTGCCCTGAGCGAAGGCGGTGTTTCTTCCCACGTGGTAATTCTTGCCCGCAACTACGGCATTCCAACGGTTGTCGGTCTTGAAGATATCAGTAAAAAAGTTCGCAACGGCGAAACAGTAATTATCGACGGTAAATCAGCTGAAATTCTTGTAAGCCCGGACCGCAATACAATAGAAGAATACAAAGAAAAAATCCGCGAGGAATATCAGCGTAAGCTCAGCCTGCGCTCCTTCCTCAATAAGCCGGCCGAAACTAAGGACGGCACCCGCTTTAAGCTTTATGCAAACATCGGTACTCCTGAGGAGGCCGAAGTTGCCCTTGCAGAAGGAGCTGATGGTATCGGACTTTTCCGTACTGAGTTCCTTTATATGGCTCAAAGCGGCGCTTCCTTGAACGCTGCTGCCCGTTCCTTCAGTGAGCAGACTCAGTTTGAAGCCTATAAATCAGTTTTGCAGATGATGGGTGATAAGCCGGTTACAATCCGAACTCTGGATGCCGGTGGTGATAAACTGATTAACTCGGTTGATCTGCCGAACATCGAAGAAAAGAACCCTCTTATGGGTCTGCGTGCGGTGCGCCTCAGCCTTGAATACCCTAATATTTTGAAGACCCAGCTGCGTGCCCTTTACCGCGCCAGCGTTTACGGCAATCTCGAAATTATGTTCCCGCTGATTACCAGTGTGGACCAGGTTAAAGAGTGCCTTGAAATTGTGAATGCTGTAAAGCAGGAATTAAAGGCAGAAAATATTCCTTTCCAGGAAGACACCCCTGTTGGTATTATGATTGAGACGGCCGCTGCGGCACTTATTTCTGATTGTTTGAGCAAGGTTAGCGACTTCTTCAGCCTTGGTACAAACGACCTTACCCAGTACACCCTTGGAATTGACCGCGAAAATCCTCATGTAAGCGGACTTTATAACGAGTTCAGCCTTGCAGTTTTGCGCCTGATTGAGATGACTGTTCGTTCCGCTAAAGAAAACAACGTTCCGCTTGCAGTCTGCGGTGAAATGGCAGGCCGCCAGGACAGCGTTATGGTACTGGCAGGAATGGGAATCCGCAATTTGAGTATGAGCCCGAAATTGATTTCAAGCACAAAGGAATTGCTTTCAAGATTTACGATTGCCGAGCTCGAAGCAATTTCGGCTAAACATTTGAATAACCTATAATCGAAAATCCGTTAAAAAACGGGCTGCGACAGCGGGCCGTTTTAGGATTATCGAAAGAATGGTGCAGAGGCAAGCTGTGCTTGCCGACTTAAAGATATGAGACAATAAATGTCATCCTGAACTTGTTTCAGGATCTATCAAAAGAGACCCCGAAATGAGTTCGGGGTGACAGAAAAGGAAAACATGGCCAAAAAGAAATCAAAACCCGACTTCTCCCGCCCTAAGGAAGAAGTTCTGGAAGAAAAAAGACAGAAAGCCGCAGAAAAGGCCCGCGCCGAAGAAGCTGATTTTATTACGCCCGGCGCAGTAAACGGAATCACCGTGGCCCCAGACGGCACTGTAACCGCTACCGGCGACACAGACCCGGAAGACGCTGAATACGACGGCCTTCCTCTCGTTGTAATTGCCGGCCGCCCTAACGTTGGAAAATCTACCCTCTTCAACCGCTTTTTGCACCACCGCGTAGCTATCGTAAACGACCAGCCAGGTGTTACCCGCGACCCGGTTGAAGCAACTGCAATCATAAATGGTAAACCTGTTCACCTGGTTGATACCGGCGGTTACAAGCTTACCCGCGACATCGGTACAAAGGAAGCAGAACTCGACGACTACGTAGTTGAGCGCTCCCTCGACATGATTGACCGCGCAGACGTTGTAATTCTCCTGCTCGACGCTACAGAAATTACCGGCGAAGATGAAGAGTTCATCATCAAAATGCGCCCTTACTGGAAGAAGATGATTGCGGCCGTAAACAAAACCGAAGGCGGCAAAAACGAAGCCGAGGCCTGGAACTACGCAAAGTACGGTTTTAATGAGCTCATGCTAATTTCTGCAGAGCACGGCGACCATATAAGTGAGCTGGCAGACGCAATTACTGACCGCTGCGACTTCAGCAAGGTTCAGGTGCTCTCATCTGACCGCCCTATCAAAATCGCAATACTCGGAAAACCAAATACAGGAAAATCTACCCTCTCAAACCGCCTGACCCACAGCGAAAACTCCATCGTTTGTGATTACGCCGGAACTACCCGCGACGTTGTTGAAGGTGAGTTTGAATATGCCGGCCGCCGCTTTAAGGTTCTGGATACTGCGGGTATTCGCCGCAAGGCTAAGGTTCACGATGATGTTGAATACTATTCTGTAAACCGCGCCATCAAAACTTTGGACGAATGCGATGTTGTCTTTTTGATGATTGATGCGGTGGAAGGACTTGCCGAACAGGATAAGAAAATCTGTTCCCTGGCTTTTGAAAAGGGTCGTGGAATAATTTTTGTTTTGAATAAATGGGATTTACGCGAAGAAAAAGATAACAAGGCTGTAAAATCTGTCCGCGAATGGATGAACATCATGTTTGCCCACATGGATTTTGCCCCTATTCTTCCGCTCAGCGCCCTCGAAGGTAAAGGCATTAAAGACCTTCTGAATACTGCAATTGACCTTTACGGCCAGCTGACTAAGAAAATCGGAACTGCTTCGCTCAACAATGCCTTGCAGGACTGGCTGGAGCGCTATCCGCCACCGGCAAGTAAAACAGCTCACTTCAAAATCCGCTATATGACTCAGGCCAGTGTGAATCCGGTTTCTTTCATAATTTTTGCAACAAGACCGGAAGTTGTGCCGGAGCCTTATGTTACATACCTTAAAAACCGCATCCGCGAAGACCTCGGCTTTGACCAGATTCCAGTTCAGGTAGAGTTCAAAGGCAGCCGCACCAAGTGGGAAGACCGCGAACGGTAGAACTAAGTGTCATTGTCGGGCTTGACCCGACAATCTATAACGGACAGTGATGTACAGATCCCCGGGGCAAGCCCGAGGATGACATAGTCGATAGGAGTTAGAGTGTACACAATCGGACAAATCGAAGACTTGACAGGCGTAAAAGCCCACGTTCTCCGCTATTGGGAAGAAGTCGTTCCGGGCTTTACCCCGCGTAAAGACATGTCCGGCCGCCGTCTCTACTCCCAGCGCGAGGTAGACCTCATTCTCCGCCTCAAATATCTGATTACCGAAAAAAAGTTCACCGCCGAAGGTGCCGGCCGCCAGATTATAGAAGAAGCCCAGGCCGTCCAGGACAACGCCGACCTGATCAACCAGATCCGCGAGTGCCGGCAGATATTAACTGAGTTATATATGAAATTTACCGGAGATTCCCCGGTGATTGAGTAGACGAAGCCGTATCGAAATCACCTTATGAATCGTGATTCACGGTGGTTTCGATACAGCCGCTACGCGGCCACTCAACCACCGACTATACAGGAAATTTTATGACACAAAAATCAAAACCCCGTCATTGCGAGGAGCGCAGCGACGAAGCAATCCATACTTCTCTCTTCGACACAAGTCGCCTTTCCAAAGACTCTGTCGCTATCCTCAACTCCTTCGACGAAATAATTCAGGGCGTGCGGCCGCTCAACTCGCGTCAGTTGCAGCAACTGCCGGAGCATATACGTGACCTTTCTCATCAGCTGACCGATGACCGGGCCAGCCGCCGCTTAGGGTACATGAACGATAATATCCAGCTGAGCTCTTATGTGCGCTACTATACCTGGTGGAATCTTGTGCGCTTAACAAGGCTTTTTGCCAATTTGCCGGATTCGGTTTTTCCGGCAGGTGACACCACCTGTCTGGACCTGGGAAGCGGGCCTCTCACAGTGGTAACTGCCCTCTGGCTGGCACGCCCGGAGCTGCGAAAAATACATCTTACCTGGTATTGTCTGGATGTTTCCGCCAACTCAATGGCCCTGGGCGAAGATATCTTTCTTTCTATTGCCGCAAAAGCAAAAGCCGAAGCCCCGGCAATTGAGCCCTGGAAAATTATCCGCGTAAAGGGGCCTTTCGGCACTCCAATCAGAGAAAAAGCAGGCTTCCTTACCTGCGCAAATATGTTTAATGAATTAGACCAGGCCAGCGACATGCCGCCTGAATTCCAGACTAAAAAATATTACGAGCAGCTGACCCGTTATACAGAAAAAGACGCCGGCATAATCCTTGTAGAGCCGGGTGTTCCAAAGGCAGCCCGCACACTCAGCCTGCTGCGAACCCGCTACATAAAAGACGGCCGCACAATAGCCGCTCCCTGCCCTCATGCCGGTGAATGCCCTATGAGCGGCTTTAAGGCCTATACGGGAAGTAAGAATAAGTGGTGTAACTTTGCTTTTTCTACAGAAGATGCTCCGGCACGTCTGCAAAAACTCTCGGTAGCCGCAAAACTGCCAAAGGAAAGGGCTACGCTGAGTTTTATGGCGGTGGAAAATACACGGTGGTTGAGTGCCCGCGGAGCGGGTGTATCGAAACCTCATTGTGAGCCGGAAACTGAGGTGGTTTCGATACGCCCTTCGGGCTACTCAACCACCGGACGATTGTCATCAAGCTACTCTACCACCGACACAACCTGCATCCGCATCACATCCGACAAGCTGCGCCTGCCAAACTATATGTGCGGCTACTACGGCTGCAGCCAGCACGGTCTTGTACTCGTCACCCTGCCGGACGAAAACAACACACGCCTTCCAAAGCCGCCTTTCCGCCCGCAATCCGGCGACCTGATCAGCGTTAAAACAAAAAGGCCGGATTCTCTTCCGAAGGACGAAAAATCCGGCGCATTAATCGTGAAACTTTAATACAGTCGGCAAGCATAGCTTGCCTCTGTGGCATTTTTTCGATGAACCTAAAATGGCCCGCTACCGCAGCCCATTTTTTAACGGTTCTTCGATTTTAGCCATTACTTATTCATAACAGCACCAGCAACACCTGCAACAATACCAACTACTACCAGGTAGAAGCCGACCATTGCTCTCTTAAGAAGCTGTTTACCGATTGCCTTGTAAATTCCTCCGCTTGTGAGGAAACCGATTATAAGAATAATTGCACCGGCAAGAACACAAAGTGCAAAAATCAATTTAAGACCTTTAAGCTGTGGAACAAAGCAGGCAACAATACCTGCGATTGCTCCGGCAATAATCAAAATAGAACCGATTGCAACAAATCCGCCCTCTTTTGCATTTCTGATAAAATCAAATCCATTTGCAGAAGAACCGAAAAGTCCTTTAAACATTGGACAGAAGAATCCAATAGCAACTAATGCCATACCAACTAAATAGATAAGAGGTAAGCTACTCTTTTTTCCCATAAAAATCACTCCTTTTATTGGGTTATAGTTTTTTTTCCAAACTCTCTACGAAAAAACTTTTAACCATAATGTTATTTTAACATACTTTTATGGATTAGCAAGAAAAAGAGACCCCGAAACATAGGGAGCGACGGCTGAAAGCCGGCAAAATGCTCCGGTGGAGCATTTTGAGCGAGTCTCCGAGCAGCTATGCTGCGAAGGGTTCGGGGTGACGATCTTTTTTCGGGATCACGGGTCACACAAATGTCTCGCCGAAGTCGCGGCAGAGGCATTGAACCGCCTGGCGACCGGTGTAGACGGCAATCGGTAAGCCACCCGGCATCTGGACTCGCTGGCCGGCAAAGTAAACACCGAACACACTATCCAGACTCTGAGGATAATTTCTTTGCTTGCCGCCCTTCTGCCATACACTCATCCAGCTGCCTTCGTAGGAACCGGTGTAGCGCTCGTAGGTACAAGGCGTAGCCACATCAATCACCTCAAGAGCTGACCCAACTTCTGGAATAAACTCTGCCAGGCGATTTACAAAAAGCTCACCCAGTTCTTTCTTTTTATCTTTATAAGTTCCGTCGGCCTTTGCAGCCTTCCAGAAGCCGTAGCTTTCGCCAATTAAAAGGCAGGTAAGAGTTGTGCAGCCTTCAGGAGCATGCTCTTTATAAGCCGCATAATTGTAAATACGAAGCTCACTCCATTTGCAGCCCGCATATTCAAAAGGCTTATCTTCTGGAAAAGGGAAGACACAACAGTATGGCAGGCGCGACAAATCAGCCTTAACTCCAAGTCCAATGAAAATATTCTGCTCGGTAACGGCTTCATGACGCATTGTATTTACCCAGGGCTCATCAACCATAGTATCAAAAAGATTGTCTACCGCAGCACGCGCATCCTGACTGACAATAACGGCATCTGCTTCTATTTCGTGAAGTTCACTGCCACTAATTTTTTCACCTGCTTCTTCGGCTCCTTTTCCGCTTATTACAACCCCGCGGACTTCATAATCATCTATATGAATATTTTCTGCCTTTGTTCGGAAGAGGATTTTTCCACCAAGACTCTTAAAGGTCTCAAGCATATTATTTGCCATACGGATGGAACCACCGGCCGGATAACCGCAATCACCGCTCGCAAAAGAACCAAGAGTATAAATAAAGGACAGAGCGTTGTATCGATAGCCGATTACACTACTCAAAAGATGGCGCAGATTTTCATTACGGAATTTTGAAATATATTCCATATAGCTTGTATTTATGAGACCCGGTACCCGGATAATTGCCGGCAGCATCTTGATAAATTCCATAGGATTGATTTTTACCGGAGTACGACACTGACAGCCACGAATATCTAAAACCGGCATATGGAAGTTTGTAAAAGCTTTGATTGCCCGGCACATCTTTTTGATTCTGGCCTTATCTTCCGGCGCATAATCAATTAAAGCCTGTTCCATCTGAGGCAGATAGCGGTAAAGGCTCAAAACCTTGCCCTTGTCATCTATCAGATTATACAGAGGATCCCGATTTTCAATAGGATTGTTTTCCTGTAGAGCACCTGTTTCATGCCAGATTTTATTTAAAGGCATTTTTGGACTTGAGCCGGTAAGCCAGTGCATTCCACCTTCAAAATAATAGCCTTTTCGGCTCCAGCTGGTAGAAAGGCCTCCCGCAATATTGTGCTGTTCAAGAATTGTTACATCAAAACCTGATCGCGCCGCATAAATTCCAGCAGAAAGACCAGAAATGCCGGCCCCGATTACTACAACCTTACTCATATTCTGTAATTTTAACATACGAGTTCTCTATAAATCAAGAAGCAGCTCCATCAAAAAACAGCCCCGGGAAATGACACAAAAAAATTACAAGTTTATTATTCTTTTCTTTTTTATCGATAGCAAATTGTAAATGCTGCTAATTCTTCGCTTCTCGGTGGCGGCGGTGTTGACGGTGCAATTCATTATGCCGCTGGTCCTGAACTGCTCGCTGAATGCCGTACTCTTGGTGGCTGCAGAACTGGCGAAGCTAAAATCACAAAAGGATATAATTTACCGTCCAGATTCGTGATTCACTCTGTAGGGCCGATTTATTATGAACATTCGCCGAAAGAGGCTATTAGGGTTGCGGTTGAGACGATGAAAGTACATGCTGAGGAGTTTGAGGAGCTTACGCTGGTGCTGTTTGGGGAAAGAGAATTCGGAATTGCAAAAGAGGATTATTCTGAATTAATAGAGACTAAAGTCTTACCTTCGTAATATTTGTCTTGTATACCTTTGCATTTCCATGTTTATCTATAGTTAGATATCCAGTATTTACAAGAGGATCAAGTATTTTTGTTCTAAAATATGTAGAATCCGCTATTCCAAGATAGTTTGAAATTTCACTTGCTTTTCGAGAACATCTATAACATTTTTTCGTCATAGTCTGAGGGGCTTGGAAAAGCTCTCAAAACCTTTTCACATGTTTCAGCATGTCACAATATGAACAATTTTGCACCGTTTTACATATTGTTCAACTCAAAAATTTCAGTAAATTTCAGAAAACTATATTTTTTGCTTAAAATGTTTGCTTAAAATGCTGAGACTATCGGGCTAAAACCCGACAGTAGGCTTCTAATTTTAAACTAACAGTTTACTATTTATTTCTGCGGATTCCTTTTATAATGTGCGTATGGAATATTCATATTCAATTCAACCAGCAAAACGGACTGTCGTTGATATACCGGCAACTTCAAGACTCCTAAAAGAACTGCGAAATAAAAATGGATATAGCGTAAAGCAGTTGCAGGAAATTTTTGGTTTTGATGACAGCGGAAGCTGGCAAACAAGTTTGTCAAGGCTTTAAGCGAAGCGTGCCTTGACGAACTTGTATACGCCGGTAGCAATCTATGCCTGGGAAAATGAAAAGTGTAAGAATATTCCTTGCATCGAAAACTTTGATATTTTGTCTAAACTTTATAAATGCCATGTTGAGGATTTGTATGTCCTGAAGCAGATTGATTTTTCTGATTTGCAGGTGCGTGAAAATACTCCTGAATATGGAACTTATAGAACTCTAGTTAATCAATTGCTTGAAGGACTGGCAGATATTGAAGAAGGGCGAGTTCAGGATTTTGAAAAGACAATGAAAGAGATTCGAGAAGAGCTTGAAATATGAACCGGTCACAATTTGTCACCAGTTGAAAAGGAAAACAGATTTATGGGAATGCGAAGATTATTTATCATCAGAAAAGATTTACATCTTTCTGCAGGAAAACTTGGGGCGATGGTTGCTCATTGTGCGGAAGGTTACTGGCTCTGGCTTATCAAAAGAAATCTTAAAGAAGAAAATGGGCGTGTTCATGCATCTTTTGACTTAGACCGGGAAATCTATGACGACTATTTGAACGGACGCATTACAAAAACAATTTGTGAAGCAAAAAATCTAAATAAATTGCTGCAAGCTCGTGAAATGGCTCTGAATCTTGGGTTGGTTGAAAATCAGGATTTTGGAATGATAAACGATGCCTGCCTTACAGAACTAACTCCTGAATGGGTGGACGAAAATGGCGAAGGCCGCTGCACTGTCGGAATCTGGTTTAAGCCGCTTCAAGACGATGTTGCTCATAGCATCAGTAAGAAGTTTCAGTTGTATAAGGATTAGATAATTCAGTCTGCTCGTAAACTAATTCATCAATTATTCTAAAATCATAGATATTATTTTCAATGCAGAATTGATAAATAGTATCTATGGTGTCTACTGGTGAAAAAGCGAAGCCCGCTCTTGATAACAAGTCTTCTGCTTCCACCAAATTAAGATGTAATGCAATAATCAAAGAAAGTATTGTTTGTTTTTGCGGATGATAATCTGCATCAGAACGGATTTTAGAA
>CAMNGG010000245.1 GCA_946537975.1 uncultured Treponema sp.
GGGAAATTCTGAAGAGAATCATCTCCCGCAAGCAGAGGAGAAACCATAGGGCTCTTTGTATTCGATTCATAAGTATAAATTGAAGAGCTCTTACGAAGGACGTCGCCGCTCATAACCTCATCGCTGATTTTTTTTGTCTGAATCAGTTTTGAACATTCAGATACATCAAGCCATGGAGAAAAAAGAATTACCTGCTTGATGCAGGAACGGTAGCGTTCACGTAAATTAAAAATAAGTGAACAGGCAATTGGAGCGGCAGAAGAGTCGGCTGCAATAATGATTTCCGGCAGCTGAGGCTTTGCGCCTTTTTCTGCATTGAGAGAGCAGGCAATCTGTTCCTCTGTAAAAAGAGATTTGAAAACATTCTGAATATCTTCGTTAGCGGCAGGGAAGGGAAAAGCCGGAGCAAGACGGTACTCTGGAACTACTACACGGCAAAAGCATTTTGTTGCAAGAGATGCACAGAAGCTGGCATAAGCCATGCGAGAGCCGCCCACAAAAGAGCCTCCGTGAATGTAAAGCATTACTCTGTTTGATGAATAGATTTCCGGTGCCAGCACGTCGCATTCAACGTTGCCGTATTTATATTCGGTGCGCTCAACTCCATTCGGAAGGAATACAGTTTTAAAGCCTTCGTCGAGCTTTGCGCGGAAAGTATCTACATTTGATTTTGATCCAAAGGTAAGCAGTTTAAGCTTTTTAATTGCACCTTTGCGGTCGTTTTTGTTTTCCATAATATTCTATTGTAGCAAAAATGATTGTTTTTTGCTACAATGTCGCACAACACATAATCAGGAGGATATTCAATGCCAATTAAAATTCAATCAGACTTACCAGCATGTTCAATACTTGAAAAAGAGAATATCTTCGTCATGACCGAAAAGCGGGCTCTGGAGCAGGACATCCGCCCGCTTAAGATTGCCATCGTAAATCTTATGCCTAACAAGGAAGTTACAGAAACTCAGCTCCTTCGTCTTTTGGGTAACACTCCCCTTCAGATTGAAATCTCCCTTGTTCACATGGAAAATCACACAAGCAAAAATACTGATGAAAGTTACCTGGACCGTTTTTACATTCCTTCCAGCGAGCTTTACAATCAGAAGTTCGACGGCATGCTGATTACCGGAGCCCCACTCGAACAGATTGAATTTGAAGATGTAGACTACTGGGACGAGCTTTGCAAAATCATGGATTACGCAAGACAGAACGTTTACTCTACCCTTTATTTGTGCTGGGGCTGCTTTGCGGGTCTTTATCATCATTATGGAATTCCAAAGCACGGGCTCGAAAGAAAGATGTCCGGCATTTTTATGAACGAACGCTGCGTAGAAGGAGACCCTCTCTTGCGCGGTTTTGATGACACCTTCCCTATTCCGCAGAGCCGCCACACTACTCTTGTTAAGGATGATATTTTAAAACATCCAGAGCTGGTAATTCTCGCAGAAAGCGCAGAAGCCGGCGTAACAATCTTAAAATCAAAAGACAACCGCGAAATCTTTATGACCGGCCATCTTGAATACGATACAATGACACTTGCCCAGGAATACTACCGGGACACAGACAAGGGCATGAAGGTTTCGCTGCCAAAGAACTACTTCCCGACAAATAACGTAAACCGCATGCCTACAAGTTACTGGCGGGCAACGGCGCATCTCTTCTATTCAAACTGGCTCAACTATTACGTTTATCAGGCAACGCCGTTTAATCTTTCGTCTATTAAGTAGCGAAAACCAATAACACGTCCGAAAAAAAAGCCCATTATCTACGCGGCTGTGACTACACTGACAGCCAGTCAAGCTGGCTGCAGTGCACCACAGAGTGTAGCTAATGGGCTAATTTTTTTTCGGACTTGCCGTTATTGGCTTTCGTTCCGTTAATAACTTATTAGTCATCCTCGCTCAAGGCTTCTGTTGTATGAACAGTAACTGTTGTGTTGTAGCAGTCGAACATCTGGTCTACTGCGGTCGGGCGGGTCTTTGATGTACAGAAGCTTACAGCCGGTACAATAATCAAAGAAGCCAGCATACTGAATACACCAGAGTAAAGTGAGTTCTTGAATACCAGACCAAAGAATGGTCCTGAAACATGAAGCACACCCAGAGAAATGCTGAGCTGAATCAGCATCATACAAACACCGAAGCAGAAAGAAGTTGCAACGGCAGCCTTGCTTGTCTTCTTCCAGTAAAGACCGTAAAGGAATGGAGCAAGGAAGGCACCGGAAAGAGCGCCCCAGGAAACACCCATCAACTGTGCGATGAAGGTTACCTTTGACTTAGCCTGAACAATTGCGATTACTGCAGAAATCACAATGAATACTGCAACAAAAACACGGAGTACAAAAAGGTTCTGCTTATCAGATGATTCCTTCTTTTTGAAAGAGTTGATGAAGTCGAGAGTAAGAGTTGAGCTTGATGTCAAAACGAGAGAAGAAAGAGTAGACATAGAAGCCGACAAAACAAGAATCAAAACTACAGCGATCAAAACATCACCGAGGCCCGAAAGCATTGTAGGAACAACAGCATCAAAACCTTCTGCCTTTACCTGTTCAGGGCTAAGGAAGAGACGGCCAAATCCACCCAGGAAGTAACAGCCCCCCGCAATGATGATGGCAAAGAAAGTAGAAATCATTGTTCCGATTTTGATTGAGCGTTCATTTTTGATTGCGTAGAATTTACCAACCATCTGAGGAAGTCCCCAGGTTCCGAGAGAAGTCAAAAGAACTACAATCAGAAGATAGAAAGGCTGAGGTCCCAGGAAAGAAGAGTAAGCGCCCTTCATAACCGGAGATTCAATTTCAGACATCAAAGCCATAGACTGCATAAAGCCGCCGTTCTTAGAAAGCACTGCAAGAATTACAGCCACAATACCAATGAGCATGATGATTCCCTGAATAAAGTCGTTTACGGCAGTTGCCATATAACCACCTACGATTACGTAGATTGCAGTGAGCACAGCCATAACAATTACACAAACTGAATAGTCAACATTAAAGGCCATGCGGAAAAGGCGTGAAAGGCCGTTGAAAAGCGAAGCAGTATATGGAATCAAAAAGAGGAAGGTGATTGCAGAAGCCGCAATCTTGAGTCCCTTTGATTCAAAGCGCTGGCCAAAGAAATCAGGCATAGTCTTTGAATTTAAGTGCTGGGTCATAATACGGGTGCGGCGGCCGAGGATTGCCCAAGGCATAAGAGAACCGATGAAGGCATTTCCCAAACCAATCCAGGTTGAAGCCACACCAAAGTTCCAGCCGAACTGTCCGGCATAACCAACGAAAATTACGGCAGAAAAGTAAGAGGTACCGTAAGCAAAAGCGGTGAGCCAGGGACCTACGGTTCTGCCTCCCAAAACATAACCGTTTACATTGTTTGAAACTGCACGGCACTTAATGCCGACAAAAATGAAAACGGCGAAGAAAACGATAAGTAAAGATAGTTTTATAATCATGATACTATGTATAATAACAAAAAAGATATGCGTAGTAAACCCTAAAATTTTGCAATTCAATTGTATAAAAATCGCAGGAGTGTGCTATAATAAATCATTATGAAACGAAAACATCTTTTTTGGATTATTCCATCTGCCGTAATTGGCGCAGTACTTTTATTTGTTGTTCTTCTTTTTCTGTTTTTGACAATTGTTGAATACAGACCTAAAGCAGTAGAAGACGTAGCTTTTACCAGCAAAAACGAAATGCTTATTCCGGGCAAAAGCTACTCTATTATGAGCTGGAATATCGGTTATTCAGGTCTTGGTAAAAATGAAGACTTTTTTATGGATGGCGGAAAAACAAGTCTGCCAAAATCAAAAGAAAATGTTGAGCAGTATTATAAAGGAATAAAATCTACTATTGGAACTCATTATTCTGATATTCTTTTTATTCAGGAAATTGATACTAAGTCAAAACGTTCTTATAAAATCAATCAGTTTGAAGGAATTAATAAGCTTACAGGAAAGGGCGGTGCCTTTGCCTACAACTACAAATGTCTTTTTGTTCCGATTCCTTTTCCTCCTATGGGTCTTATTGGAAGCGGCGTTTCAATTCACACAAGCTTTGAAACAACTTCTGCCCAGCGTCGTGCCCTTCCGGTTCCTTTTAAGTGGCCTATCCGAGTTGCAAACCTCAAGCGCTGTATGCTGGTTACCCGCATCCCTGTTTATGAAAACGGTGGTGATTCCGGCCGCGAGCTCGTGCTTGTAAACTTCCACCTGGAAGCTTATGACAGCGGAGAGGGAAAAATTGCTCAGACCAAAATGCTTAAGGATTTTATTGATTCAGAATATGCAAAGGGAAATTATGTAATTGCCGGCGGCGACTTTAATCAGAAGTTCCCGGGCTCTGAAGCCTTCCCTGTAATTGCACCTGACGGCTGGATTCCGGGCCAGCTTGATGCAGATATGCTCTCTCCGGGCTGGTCTTTTGTTTATGATGATTCAAAACCTACCTGCCGTTCTCTCGAAGCTCCTTACAACGACGAAAATGCTAAGGCTCACAACTGGCAGTATTATGTAATTGACGGATTTATTATTTCGCCGAATATTGAAATGCTTTCTATGAATGTTATTGATGAAGATTTCCAGAATGCAGATCATAATCCGGTTTATATGAACTTCCAGCTAAAGTAGCGGCCCGCTGATATTTATGGAAGAAAAAATCCGAGCGGGAAGAAACCGGACAATTACATTAAGTGATGAAGATAGGACAAGGCTGCGCGGGCGGCTGGTAACGTTGAATACAGTGGTTGAGCCTGAAAATCTGGTGGTTGAGTGCCCGCAAAGCGGGCTTATCGAAACCACCGAAGAAGAAACAATGTCAGAGAGCCGCGGTGGTTTCGATACGGCCTCTGGACTACTCAACCACCGTGCTTTTCTCGACCGTACAATAAATGCCGACCTCTTACAGGCTCTTCCCCGTCTGCCAGATTCCTTTGCAGATTTAATCATCATTGATCCTCCCTATAACCTCACAAAAAACTTTGGCGGCAAGGTATTTAACGAGCGCAAGGATGACGCTTATGAGGAATACCTTATGACCTGGTTTCCTCAAGTGTGCCGTAAGCTCAAGCCCAACGGCTCTCTTTACATGTGCGGCGACTGGAAATGCACCAGCGCCCTGCAGCGGGTTATTGAGCGGGAGCTTACAATTTTGAACCGCATCACCTGGCAGAGAGAAAAAGGCCGGGGCGCCAAGGCCAACTGGAAAAATGGAATGGAAGATATCTGGTTTGCAGTAAAAAATCCGGATGATTATTATTTTGATTTAGAAGCAGTAAAAATAAAGCGCCGGGTAATTGCGCCTTACAGAGAAGGCGGCGCAGGTGGAAAGCCAAAGGACTGGGACGACAGCGAAGACGGTAAGTTCAGACTAACCTGTCCTTCCAACTTCTGGGATGATATAAGCGTGCCCTTCTGGTCTATGCCGGAAAACACGGACCACCCAACCCAAAAGCCGGAGAAGCTTTATGCAAAACTGATTCTGGCTTCGTCAAAGCCGGGTGATGTAGTTTTTGATCCTTTTCTTGGAAG
>CAMNGG010000246.1 GCA_946537975.1 uncultured Treponema sp.
GAGATGCCAGGTACTTTTCCGCCGCCTTGAAGATGCCATCGACGATTTAATTTCAAAAGGCTGCAATCATTTCATCGCCGGCAACGCACTTGGCATCGACACCTGGGCCAGCGAAATCGTCCTCAAAAAAAAGAAGACAAATCCAAACCTCTTTCTGGAAATTGCCCAGCCCTACGAAGGCCACAATGCCCGACGCAAGGAAATCAAAACCATCCTCGAAAAAGCTGACCACGTGCATCCTGTTTCTTCAAAGGAACGCCGCAACGACGCCTACCTTGACCGCAATAAGTATATGGTTGATAAGAGCGATTTTGTCGTAGCCATCTTCGACGATTCCGACCCCCACACCGGCGGCACCTGGCACACCCTTGACTACGCCATACGCAAGGGCAAAATCGTCATCAATATTCAATGGCGGGATATTAAATAGACAAATCACTAAGATTTAGATTTTCTGCTCCTCTTCTTTTCAAACTTTGGAATAAATGGAAGTTCTTCTATAGAAAAATCAACATTGTCATAAGGAACATCAGGCGAAATATCAAAACCCAGCCTCTTAAAATCATTAAGCTTGCTTTTTACATCATAGTACTCGTAACAGATTTTCTTATATACCTTATTAATATAAACGACTTCCTTTGTAAAAACGTCATCAACTTGTAATTTATCGTCTTTATCAAGAATAGGATTGCAATAGGTAGGCACAATGACAATATTCCATAAGCTGGTAAAAAAGATAGGATTATAAGCCTTTCCCCATATATGAGAAATTGTTGCATAAGTAATGGTGCTTGCTTTTCCCCCACTAATAACATGACCTGTTGTATCCTTAATCAGCTTTCTTACATTAGAATTTCCATCCTTATCAATTATTACAGGAATTTTGTTATCTATAAATTTAAAAAATACATCAATTTCTTTTGACGTTTTAACAGCTTCATCTTTATTGTTGAAGTTTGGCATTGTACCATCAGCATAACAATAATATTCGTCACTCTCCGAATATCGGACTGGAAGAGGAACTTTGTTTTCCAACGCAGAAATTATTTTTTTATGCTGTTCATCAACAATCTCTTTTGGGAAGAAATAAGAATGTGAAACCATATGCTCTGCAAGTTTATGCAAACGCTGTTCAAAATCAGTATTCGAACCTCCTGCAATACCATCAATAAGACCTTCAAGACAATTGATTGTCTTTGAACCTTCCCTCTTGTTATTTTTTGTACTTTTAGCATGGTCTTGTTTTTCAAAAATAATTTCTGCTTTGTTCAACCTGTTTTTTAAGCCGTCCTTTATGTTTTCAAATTCTTCTTTCGTTCCCTGATAGATAATTTTCTTTAAATTTTTACACCCACCAAAAGCACCTTCTTCTATCTTTTTCACACTTTGAGGAATAGTAATTGCTGCTAAATTTTCACAGCAATAGAAAGAGTTCACTCCTATCTTTTTTACTCCCTCAGGAATTATGATATCTGTAAGAGATTTATCTGCTCTATAAAGAAGCTTAAGTCTATCACCAGACAAAGCACAGCCATTTTCGATTTTTAATACTCTGCATTCCAGATGGTCAATACAACATCCTAAGAAAGCTCCTGCTCCAATTTTTTGAATATCATCTGGAATTATGACAGAAATCAAGTTTGAGCAGTTTTCAAAAGCAAATTTTCCAATCTCTTTAACACTATCTGGAAGAATGACTTGGTTTAAATTCTCACCAGCAGAACTATAAAAAGCCCTGGCAGCAATCTTTTGAACGCCATCGGGGACGGTAACCCGGCTTAAATTACTTTTTGCCAGATAATAAACGGTGAGTCCGTCCTTGGTCAGAGCGCAGCCATTTTTTATTTTTAAAATACCACTTTCTAGGTCGGTAATATTACATCCATTGAATGCGCAAAGTCCAATTTCTTGAACACTGACAGGAATTTCAATTGATTTTAAATTTTTACACTCCTGGAATGCAAACCCATCAATCTTTCTAAGATTATAAGGAAGTGTTACATCTCTTAAATTTGTACAGTAACTGAAAGTGCCAGTTTCAATTGTTTCTATCCCATCAGGAAGTGTTACTTCTCTTAGAGCTGAACATTCCTGGAAAGCATACTCACCAATATAATTTACACTATCTGGAATTGTAATTGATGAAAGACTCGAACACCCTTGAAAAGCTTCCTTCCCAATAGATTCCACGCCTTCCGGTAAAAATACTTCTCTTAGGTTTGAACAATCTTGGAAAGCAGAAGGCCAGATTTTTTCAGCACCTTCTGAAATTGTAACTGTAGTCAAATTAGGACAACCAGCAAAGGCCTTAGGCTTAATGTCTGCGCTTCCAGGAATTATAACACTTTTTATATCAGTATTATTTTTTAACATCTCGCCTGTAACTGTGGCTAAATCGTATATCTCAAGAACGCCGTTTTTTAATGTGAATCCTTCTGAACTCATTTTTATCCCCTTTTTTATGTTTAATAATATTATACTATAATTTTTTCTTCCGTCCTCTTTTTATTCAAAAAAACTCGAAAAAAATCTAATATATGAGAAAATATGAGAAAAAAGGAGCTGTCAATGCACCAACCAATCAATTCCCCAATTGAAGGACGAAGATACCTGGTTCAACACAGATGTAATTGTTTCCGCAGCGCCAGAATTATTTGACGATTACGATGAGGAGCAGTATCGTAAGGTTATGACAGAAAGAATTATGATGTCTTTGAATCATGCTTCGCAAAACTGTGATAAAATAAATAATAGGCAAACGTTTCAGAAGGAGAGCTGATATGAAGGAAATGACAGAATTTTTATCTCAATACAAAGAGCCGATGCCGGAATGGCTTAAGAAGCTTGATCCAAATGACTATGAAGAACCAAATCTGGAAGAAGTTTTGAACAGCCGGGTTGCCTTTTATCCGGCCTGTTATTCGGATGGCTTTATGGTCGAGGTTTTTAATTCTTCTCATAGTGCGCATGTGTATCTGTATGCGGACTATGCCATGACAAAAGAAGAATGGATTGAAATTTTACATACGCAAAAACCTAGAAAGAAGGTAGATAAGGATGGTATTTCTTATCGAATTATTGATAGAAACTTCAGAGGGTATGATGAGATAGCCCATTATGATTATTCTTTTGACGAAATTGTTTCACCCGAAGAATGGACTCCTCATTTTGAATATACGCACGGTCCCTGGCATGGAGAAAGATTCTGCAGGCTGTCTATTTTTGAACGCCAGGAAACATATAATGAAAGTTATGGAGCGGAACGCTTTGCACTTTTGTATATAAACGATGACGGCATAATGCTTTATGATGCCCTCTGGGGAAGTAAAAAATACAAGGCCCCTTTTGCCTGCCTTATGGAAGACTATGGCTTTGGCGGAACTTACAACACTTTAGGAAACGGCGGCCACATGGAAGCAATCGCAAAAGAAAGCGGCTTATATCCAAAGTTTATGATTTTTGGACACGCGGCAAAACCCTGGTATAATACAATCAAGGTTCCTGAAGTTTATTCAAAAGCTGGAGGTTGCTGGAGCCATGAACGAACTTTGTATATGAAGAAAGCAGGAGGAAAAGATTATGATTGATATAGAAAACACACCTCGTCCCTGGGGCGGCGGAAATCACCTGAGTCAGACGGACATGGATGACCTCGAAGTCCGAAAAGTCCGGGCTCTTGAGCGAATTGCGGATGCCTTGGACGGAGGCAAAACTTCAAAGTATTCCGGCGTTACAATCGAAAAAGAAAATAAATCTGAAATAAAAAAAACATCAGCAAAATCTGGTATAAGCGGTTTGTTTGATTGCTTTAAAAGCGGCGTAGTTTTATAGCATCTGCGGGGCAGATTTCGTGGCAGCAGAAGCAGTGCAGGCATTTTGATTTGTCTGCAAGGCGGGCTGTGGAGTCTGCCCCGTTCATTTTTATGATGTGGGCAGGGCAAATCTGTTCGCAGCGGCGGCATTTTTTGCACTTTCTTGCATTAAAATGCGGGGTTTTTAGCAGGGCTTTAGTGGCGATAAAGTTCAGCCAGCCGGGGAGCATTTTTTGAAGAGTTTCGCTTGGCTCTTTTACAATCTTAAAAGTTGTACAGCGGCAGGATTCTTCTGAGGCACCGGTGGTTTTTATTTCTTTTTCTGATTCCAGCCATAGACCTCGCTGCAGGGCATCTTCAAGATTTGCTATAAGGTGAGGATTATAACCAACGAGCTCCGCACACTTCCAGTCGAGGGCCAGAATATTATCCGAGGCGGCCAGAAACCCTAACTTTATCGGGTCCCCGCTACCAGGGCCGCCGGGCCCGTCCATTCCCACAATTGCGTCCATAATGGCATAGCCGGGCTTTGCGGCAATCACAAGATCTGTAAGGAAGGCGGCAAAATCTTCTTTTTTAGAAAAACGGTAATGGCAGCCGGCTTTTTCAAGACCAATCATCAGACCAAAAAGATTCTTCATGGCGCCGGTGTAGGCCATAAGCTGGTGGCTCTTTAGTTTTGAAAGTGAAACGACAATATCAGCTTCCTGAAACTGCTTTGCAAAATCAATATTTTTTACGACCTTTCCGTCCGGGCAGGGAACATTAACGTGCTCTTTAAAATCAGCCCACTCGCCGCCGTTGTTGATTACCTGATCGTACATGCCTACAAGCTTCGCGGCAGTTGCTGAGCCCGCAATGGCAGGCGATTCTCCGGCAATAACCCGGGCCGCACCCAGCTCCACAAAAGCGCGCACGGCAGCCCCAACTACAACCGGATGGGTACAAACGGCGAGTTCGGGAGCTTTAGGGTAAAGAATATTCGGCTTAAGGAGTACGGTTTTTCCGCGCACGTTCGGCGGCGGAACCAGCTCCAGCAGTTTTCTTACACAGACGAGAACTTTTTCAAAATCATAATCATCGCACTTTTGCAGGGCAACGGTTTTGGTCATAAGATAAATTATAAGCCAACTAGTGAAAGGAGGCAAGAAATATGATATAATAAAGTAAAGGAGTTTTTAATGTCACAGCGCAAAGTTGTAGTTACCGGATTGGGTTGCGTTTCTTCAGTTGGAAACGATGTAAAAACTGCATGGGAAAATGTAAAAAACGGAAAGAGTGGAATTACAAAAATCACACTGTTCGATGCATCACAGCATCAGGTTCAGATTGCGGGTGAAGTAAAGGATTTTGATATAAACAATTACGGAGTAGACCGTAAACTGGCCCGCAAAATGAGCCGAATGAGCAAGTTTTTGCTTGGGGCTAGTATTGAAGCTGCCGGTGATGCGGGCCTTACTCCTGAAAATCTTAAAGACCAGAAGGCCGGAATTGTTACCGGAGTAGGAATCGGTCTTTCTGATGATCTTGAAACTGCCTATAAAAAATATCTTGACCCGGCAAGCGGAGTAAACCGTATTCCGCCGCTTACCGCACCTTTTGTTTTGAATAACGAGGCTTCTGCCGGTGTCGCAATGCACTTTCAGATTTACGGTCCTTCCTGGACACTTTCCACAGCCTGTGCTTCCGGAACAGATGCCCTCGGTCTTTCACTTGATATGATTCGCAGCGGCCGTCTCGACCTTTGTTTTTCGGGCGGTGTAGATGCAAATATTACCGGCTTTAATATCGGCTGTTATCAGGCTTTGAGTGCCCTCACAAATAAGTTCAATGACACTCCGGAAAAGGCCAGCCGTCCTTTCGATAAAAACCGCTCGGGCTTTGTAATGGCAGAAGGTTCAGCCGTTTTGATTCTGGAAGAGTACGAGCATGCAAAGGCCCGTGGCGCAAAAATTTACGCAGAGGTTGCGGGTTATGGTGCATCTTCTGATGCTTACCATATTACCGCTCCCCGCGAGGACGGAAGCGGTGGTGCACTTGCCATGAAGCGAGCCTTTGAAGATGCGGGAATGAAGCCATCTGATATTCAGTACTATAATGCTCATGGAACTTCTACCAGCGCAAATGATAGTGCTGAAACTGCGATGATAAAATCAGTTTTTGGAGAGGCGGCAAAATCACTCCATATTTCTTCAACTAAGAGTGAGATTGGCCACATGGTTGGCGCGGCCGGTGCAATTGAAGCCATTATGTGTATTAAGGCCATGGAAGATTCTTTTGTTCCGCCTACAATCAATCTGGACGAGCCGGATCTGGAGCATGGCTGCGACCTGGACTACACTCCAAACAAGGGCGTGGCTTGTGAAATTAAAGCTTCGGCAAGCTGCTCGCTTGGCTTTGGCGGCCACAACGGCTGTGTAATTCTAAAAAAACTCTAAATTTTTAGCCCTTCTCACATCTCCTTCGTATAAATAAATGTACAGCCTTTGATGACTAAGGCAATCGCCGGCAAAGGCAAGGAGATTTTTATGAGAAAATACCTTTTAAAAACAATAAAAACCAGTTTTGTTTTAGTGATGGCTGCATTCTTCTTCGGATGTTCAATGCAGATCGATTCAATGGATCGCGAATCATCATCGTCATCAGTAAATAACAACGTACGCTCGCTGATGAACCGCGCAGATGCAGAACAGATGCTCTATATGGGCGGAGCAGTATTGTACAGCCCGAAAGATTCAAATGCAAATCAGCTTATGCCAGGTGCAGTAATTGCAACCCGTATCGGAAAGGTTGAAAAGACAGACCTCGGTGCAGGCCAGTTCGCATTCAAGAACTCAAAGACAGAATATGAACTTGGATTTATCAGTATAGATTCAATTTCCAAATCAGAAATCAACTTTACTTACTTCAAGTTCCCATCAGCAGCTTCAAATGATTATGTAGCCGCAGGAAGCTTCAGCCTTGCCGAAGGCGAAAGCGCAGACTTAAACGGAGACGGAACAGCAGACGTACAGTATTCAAAGCCAGCCGCAGGACGCAAGGGCTACAAGTCAAACATGTGGCTTAACTTCCTCTGCGATGTAAACGCAGGAGACAGCGCCGCAATGTTCTCAATCATTCCAATGCAGTATGAAAGAAGTGTATATCCAAATGGCTTGCTTGGTATTAACCCAATGGGACAGTACATTGTAAACAAATACAATGTAGGATCAAACAGCCGCTCAATCGTTTCAAATATCTCTTACGGCGACTACGTACTTGATACCGAAGCAAACACAATTTCACGCTTTGTTGGCCAGCAGAGAGCAGGCAGCCGTTCTGCAGCACGTGCAATTGGTGATTCAGAACTCGAAGAAGTTGAACAGATTTCTTCAACATCATCTCCAGAGGAATTTGAGTTTAAGGTAAATGAGTTTACAGAAGAGTTTGATATTAATCAGCTGCTTGAAGTAATGCCTGCAAGCATTGTTACAGAAAACTGGTCTGGCCGCAGCATTGCAGAAAATGTAGCTTATCTTAACTACCTTATCCGCCAGCCATTCTTTATCAATCAGATTACAGATGCTAATTCTGGAGATGTTGCAGCTGAAATTAAGGCAGAGCTTGCTTCTAGTCCTATTACCTGCGAGGCTGAAAGAGTGATTTTTGCAAGACATGCTTTGAGCCTTCTTTATACTGAATATTGTCCTGATATCAACCTCTTTTCACAGACCTTGAGCAACATTCTTCCATGGCTCTACGTAGAGTTTGGAGGAGAAGGCGAAGAACTTGCTGTAGACGAAAATGGAAATGCAGTATCAAGATCTATCTTTGATGAGAACAATAAAAAGATGGTAAGAAAGATTAAGTATGACCAGGCAATGGCTCAGTATATGGAAGAAGCAAGAAAGAAGCATGCGAGTGAGCACGGAAAGAAGGTAGAAGAATATATCGAGTACGAAGTAAAGCGCGATGCAATGGAAAAGTACTTTTCAACACTCAGCAGCTACAACTTTGCTCCATTACTTGCAACTTTGACTGGACAGAAATGGCTCAAGGACATTGTAAAGGGAACAAAAACAGAGCTTAAAGTTGGTGCAAGTGGTAATATCAGCTTTGCAAATGCTAACCCATGTGTAGAGCTTAAAGTTGGAGTTTTGCTTAAGTTCGAACTTGAAAACAGAATTGCTGTTAATGTTTCTTCTACATCACTTTTTGCAAGCTCAGCACCAGAAAAGAAGAGCATTTCAGAGCTTCAGGAAAAGTTCAATAAGAAGTTCCCTGATGGACACTACACAGCAGAAGAGGTTAAAGATTACATTGATACTATGGACAGTATAAATGTTAAGGATGAGCTTGGTCTCGACAGCTGGGTATTCAATGCTTCAGATAAATTGCAGAAGTCATCTCCTGTAACAGGAATCCGTCCTTCTAAGGATGCAAAGAGCTTACATTATTCTTACAACCCTGTTCCTGCTCTGCCATTTGTTGTTACCTTCGATGCAAGACTTGATATCCTTTTCAAGATTGCTGCAGTGGTTGAGTTTGATAACTTTACAGTAGGCGGAGTTTACATGACAGTCTTTGACTGTGCCGCCGGTATTGACTGGGGCTTTAGAAAGAAGTTCCTGGGTATTCCTCGCCCGTCTTCGTTCTACTGCGACACTTATGCAATCTGTAACCGCTATTCAGAAAATGCGGGCTTTGCCGGAATCACTTCGGTAGACAAAGATGAACTTAAGATTGGAGGTGGAGCCAAGTTTACAATCTGCCCTGTACTTGAACTTCGTGTAGGAGCAGGAGTTGGCTACAGCATACTTGGAGCCGGAGCTGATGTATCAATTGGTCCTAAGGTAGATTTCTTTGCACCTTTGAGTGCTTACCTGGGATACGCAATCCGAAGAGACGGGGCACCGGTAATGATTCTTGATATGGATATGGATGCAGGCTTCAGCTACAGCGGTGATGTACAGTTCTGCCTTGACCCTCCAATCCTTTCAAAGAAGTACTGGAACTACGACATTCCTGGTCTTAAAGATCAGTATTTATGGCAGATTTTCAGATTGAGACTTGAAAATTTCCAGGTAGTAAAGAAGGAGGGAGTAAAGAGAAAATAGGATAAGCATGATGTGTACCACGAAGGGGCAGGCAAGGCCTGCCCCTTCGTCATTGCGAGGAGCGTAGCGACGTGGCAATCCATATTCAGTTCTTGTTTTAAATGACATTTTTTGATAAAGTGTAAAAGTAAATTATAAATGCGCAAGGGCATGGAGCACCTGCGAAGCAGCCGACCGCAGGACGCGGTGGTTGAGTAGCCCGAAGGGCGTATCGAAACCACCGTGGCCGAGGACGGTGAGCGTTAGCGAAGTGCGGAACGCCCGACCCGAACGAAGTGAGGGTTGCGCCCAAATAAATAGGAGTTTTTGGAAAATGATTATCAAACCAATGGTTCGTTCGAACATGTGTCTTAACGCTCACCCGATTGGATGTGCTAAGGAAGTTGAAAATCAGATTGCATACGTAAAGGCTCAGAAGGCTAAGCGCGGAACTAAGAGCTTGAAAGAGGGCGGAAACGGTCCTAAGTTCGTTCTCGTGCTCGGCTGTTCTACAGGCTACGGATTGGCTAGCCGCATCTCGGCTGCTTTTGAATACGGCGCAGATACAATCGGTGTTTCTTTTGAAAAGGCCGGAACTGAAACTAAGGGCGGAACTCCTGGCTGGTATAACAACATGGCTTTTGACCGCGCTGCTAAGGCTGAGGGGCTTTTTACAGAAACTTTCTCTGCTGACGCTTTCAGCCACGAAACTCGCAAAATGATTATTGAAGAAGCAAAGAAGGCTGGTAAGAAGTTTGACCTTATCGTTTACTCACTTGCTTCTCCTGTACGCAGCGACCCGGACAAGATTGACCCTAACAGCCCAACTGGTGCTCACGTACTTTATAAATCAGTTATCAAACCAATTGGTAAAACATATGCAGGTCTTGGAATTGATATTCTTACTGATTCCCTCAAGGAATCTGCTGCTGAGCCTGCTAACGAAGAAGAAATTGCTAACACTGTAAAGGTTATGGGTGGCGAAGACTGGAAGCTTTGGATTGACCAGTTGAGCGCTGCAGGCGTACTTGCAGAAGGCTGCCGCACAGTTGCTTATTCATACATCGGGCCAGAGTTGAGCCACGCTATTTACCGCGATGGAACAATTGGTCAGGCTAAAAAGCACCTTGAAGCTACTGCTCATGAATTGAATGACAAGCTTGCTAAGGAGCTTGGTGGTGCCGCTTATGTTTCTGTAAACAAGGGGCTCGTAACTCGTTCTTCGGCTGTTATCCCAATCATCTCTCTCTACCTTTCAATTTTGTTCAAGGTAATGAAGGCTAAGGGAACTCACGAAGGCTGTATCGAACAGATGGAGCGCCTTTTTGCAGAACGCCTTTACACTGGAGAAAATGCTGCCGCAGGTAAGGTTCCTGTTGATGAAGAAAACCGCATCCGCGTAGACGACCTGGAGATGCAGCCAGATGTTCAGGCAGAAGTTGATAAGCTGATGGCCAGCGTAAACAACGACAACATTAAAGAGGTTTGTGACCTCGCCGGCTACAAGCACGACTTCTACGCTACAAACGGCTTCGACGTTGAAGGTGTAGATTACACTGCTGATGTAGCAAGAATGGACCAGATTTAAAATACCTCCTTGCGGGCATTTGCCTGCAAGGACTTACTTATTTTTCAGTTTTTTGACCATATTAGCCAGTGATAAAAAATTACTGGCTTTTACCAGTGCCAGACCCTGACCTTCATCACCGAGCACCACCAGCTGATCGCCGGTGGAAATCTCAAAAATCTTTCTGGCTTTTGCAGGAATTACAATCTGGCCCTTATCACCAACAGTGACAAGGCCAAAAAGATGTTTGCCCTTTGGAGGGACGCCCAGCCCGAGGTTTTCTTCCGGCTCATAATTTGCAAGGTCGTCCAGAGAGACGCCGAAAATATCTGCCAGCTGTTTGCATTTATCGAGGTCTGGAATACTTTCGCCGGCTTCCCATTTAGCAACAGACTGGCGGGTAACACCAAGCTTTTCTGCAATATCTTCCTGAGTCAGCTGTAAGACTTTTCGCATTTGAACCAGATTATCTTTGAACATTCGGGTCTCCATAAAAATACTGCGACATACGGCGAAGTCAAGGCTTTAATCGTGAGCCTGCTTTGCCTCGACGTTTTTCTTTTTTTTGATTCCGAGAACAGCCCATCTGAAAAATGGAATTCTCGAAATCACTTCATACAAAGCGTATCCGAAAACAAAGCCTGCGACAAGACTCAAAAGGTAACTCACCGGAGCCGGAAGGAGTCCCGGTTTTGCAAGGAAGAGGGCCACGCTTGAAATCCCCAGATAGTGGAAGACGTAAAGTCCAAAGCTGTGATGGCTCATCCACTCTGTAAAGCCATTCGAGAAATCCCCAAAGCGGGCAAAGCCACTAAGCATGGCAAGCGAACCCACATAAGCACACAGAGAATAAAGGAAGCCACGGTTAATCGGTTTGTCAGCATAGTTCTGACCAAAATACAAAATCGTAAAAGTTACGCACAAAGCAAGAGCAAGGGCAATCAGAGGAAGCGCAAGCTTTTTGATTTTTTCCATCACTTCTTCGTTTGAAAAAACATAATAGCCCAGGATGAAAAAGACAAAGTAAAATGCAAAGCGATAAACAGAAACAATAGGCGTGTTCAAAATCTGAGCTGCACCCCAGATTGGAAAATAGAAAAGAGGCAGCAGCCACAGTGGAGTTTTTGCCCCCGCCTGCAGTAATTTTCCTTTTTCGATTTTTCTGATTATCACAAGGAGAAGAGAATAAATCCATAAAAGATGCATGTACCAGAGCACGCCGCTTCCCGACGCAACCATAATCATATAAATTATTGGACCTGGAACACCTGCTTCCTTAAGTCCCGCAATGCCGCCTCCCAAAGACATGCTCACGTATCCCTGAATAAACTGGAAAAAGAACAGTCCGATGGTTGAAGGAACCAGCAGCTTCAGGCTTCGTGATTTAAAAAATTCTTTGTCAGTGTGCTGCTCAAGGCTCAGTCTTGCACTGATTCCCGAAACAATAAAGAGCAGTGGCATAATCCATGGGTAAACCAGATACTGAAAAGCGTCGTAGTACTGAACCTGCAGATTTGTGATTTTTCCCAGACCACCCAGCACGCCTTCTGAATTATACATATAAAAAACGTGATATATTACAACAATTACAACCGTTATCCAGCGAATGTTGTCCAAGTAGTGTTTTCTCATACAATTACCACCTTTGCAATAATTATTAACATAATTGTATAGCGAGTTTTGCGGCAAGTCCACCAAGAATTATTAACATTTTTGAAGAATTTTTGTTAGAAATGGTTGCGACAAGCGGGCTTTTCTGACAAGCGGGCTTTTCTATGCTATCATTAAATTGATTTATGATTCTTAATACCGGTCAGCGCACGGACATTCCAGCTTTTTTCCCAGAGTGGCTTGCAAACAGAATTAGGGAAGGTTTTGTCCTTGTAAGAAATCCTTATAATCCAAGCCTTGTTACCCGCTACGAAATTAATCCGCAGGTGGTGGACGCGATTGGCTTTTGCACAAAGAATCCTGCGCCCTTTTTTCCTTATATGGGGCTGTTGAAAGATTTTGGGCAGTTCTGGTATGTTACGATTACGCCCTATGGAAAAGACATTGAGCCGGGCGTGCCGGAGAAGTCTGAGGTGATTGAGAGCTTCAAGTTTTTGTCGCGTGTGGTTGGAGTTGAGGCTTGTGGCTGGCGTTACGACCCCATTTTTATTGATTCAAAATACACTGTTGATTTTCATCTGCGGGCTTTCGAAAAAATAGCGAGTGCGCTGGAAGGCTTTACAAAAATTGTTGTCATCAGCTTTATTGATTTGTATGAAAAGGTGAAAAGGAATTTTCCGGGGGTGAGGGAAGTTAGTGATAAGGATAAACTTTTTCTCGGCCGTGCTATTATTAAAATTGCCGCTGACCACGGAATGCTTGCGAAGCCATGCGGTGAAGGAGATTTTCTTGCGCCATACGGGGCAGACTGTGGTGGCTGCATGACCATCCACGATTATGAAAGAGCCATCGGTAAAAAGCTCAAGGTGCTCAATTACAAACCCTCACGAAAAGAATGTGCCTGCTATCTTTCTGCAGATATCGGAGCTTATGACACCTGTCGTCACTATTGTAAATACTGCTATGCAAATAACGATCTGACTCAGGTTGCAAAAAATCAAAAGCTCCACGACCCGGCATCTCCCTTTCTTATTGGTGGCAGCCTGCCTGGAGATAAGCTTCATATCGCGGAACAAAAGTCCTGGGTGGATAATCAGCTGGAGCTGGGGTTTGAGTGATAAGAAGTTGAAAATACAGAAGAAAATCTGTTAGTATAAAAAACAGGATAAAAAAATGACAGATTTTGAAAAAGTAAAAAACTACTACAGGCATTTTGATGAAAAAAACAGACTCAGAAATGATAACAGCGGTAAGCTTGAGTTTTTAATGACTATGAGGATTCTGGAAAAGAATCTGCCGCAGGTGCAGGAGTCTGAAGGGGCGGATAGAAGTGAGTCGTCAGGCGGAGTTTCAATCCTTGACTTAGGTGGCGGGGCTGGAGTTTATTCTTTTCCGCTAGCTAAAAAAGGATACAAGGTAAGACTTGCTGACCTTTCTGAAACTTTGTTAGCGCAGGCTAATAAGCAGAAGAAAGAGGATAATGTTCAGAATCTGATTTCCTGCGACCAGGTGAATGCAACTGACCTTAGCTGCTACAAGAACCAGTCTTTTGATGTAGTTTTGCTTTTTGGACCTCTTTATCATCTTACAGAAAAAGCCGAGCGCGAAAAATGTATAAGCGAAGTTAGCCGCGTTCTTAAAAAAGGCGGAAAGGTTTTTGCAAGCTTTATTCCACATCTGTCTGGCAGCATTGCCCTTGTTCAAAGATTCTGCTGGAGTCCTAATCAGGTTGATATCAATACTCTGGAAGAATGTTTTGAATCCGGCAAGTTTAAAAATCTTTCTGGCAAGGGTTTTCAGGAAGGCTACTATCCTGCTTCAGAAGAAATTGAAAATCTCTTTTCTGCAAATGGTTTTGAAAAAATCATGCTACGTTCCATCCGCGGTTTTGGCTACGAAAAAGAAGATGTGATTTTCAAATTCAAAAACAAAAATGTCTTTTCAAAAATCCTGGATTTGATAGATTCCACTGCGGAAGATAAATCAATAATCGAAATGTGCGGCCATGCAATGTATGTGGGAGTTAAAAAATGAGTTCAATTAATAATCAGAAAAATGTAAAAGAGCAGTACGCCAACGCTGGCAATTTGAATACCCGTATTTCGATTCATCAAAAATATTCCACAAATAAAATGGGCTTCGGCAACTGGATTTTTTCGAATTATAAAATCTCGCTAGGAATGAAGGTTCTTGAACTGGGCTGCGGTACCGGTGAAATGTGGAAGGGACATGAGGATTTAATCAAGACTTGTGACAGACTTGTTCTTTCTGATTTTTCTGAGGGCATGCTGGAAAATGCAAAAGCAAATCTTGGAGACTGCGCCGGTCTTGAATACCGCGTGATTGATATTCAGAATATTCCTTTTGAAGACGAAAGCTTTGACGTCGTGATTGCAAATATGATGCTCTATCATGTGCCGGATATTAATTGCGGACTGTCTGAGGTTTGCAGGGTTTTGAAAAAGGGTTGTGCCTTTTATTGTGCAACTTTTGGCGAGCACGGAATTATGGAATTTCTTTGCAAGGCTTTGAATGCTTATGGTGTGGAAGATAAGGCCAATAAAAATTTC
>CAMNGG010000247.1 GCA_946537975.1 uncultured Treponema sp.
GGAACTCAGGCTTGTAAGGCTTTGCGCGAACTTGGCTACAAGATTGTACTTGTAAACTCTAACCCGGCTACTATTATGACTGACCCGGTTATGGCGGACGCTACTTACATTGAGCCGCTGAACGTTGAGCGTCTTTCTCAGATTATTGAAAAGGAACGTCCTGATGCACTTTTGCCAAACCTTGGCGGTCAGACTGGCTTGAACATGGCTATGGAGCTGAACAAGGCCGGCGTTCTTGATAAATACGGTGTAAAAGTTATTGGTGTAAACCTTGACGCTATTGAGCGTGGTGAGGACCGTGAGATTTTCAAGGAGACTATGAAGTCGCTTGGAATCGACACTCCTCGCTCGGGAATCTGTCACACTGTCGAAGGTGCTGAAAAGATTGCTGAAGAAATCGGCTTCCCTCTGGTTGTAAGACCTGCTTATACTATGGGCGGTCAGGGTGGCGGTTTCTGCTACAATGTTGAAGAGCTGCGCACTATTGTTGCTAACGGTCTGGATCTTTCTATGACTCACCAGTGTTTGATTGAAGAGTCTATTCTTGGTTGGGAAGAGCTTGAAGTTGAAGTTGTTCGCGACTCTAAGAATCAGATGGTTGCAATCTGTACTATCGAAAATATTGATGCGGTTGGTGTTCATACCGGTGACTCTTTCTGTGCCGCTCCTTTCATGACTATTGATAAAGACCTGGAAAAGAAGCTGCAGGAAATGGCATTTAAGATTGTTGAAAACATCGGTGTTATCGGTGGTACTAACGTTCAGTTTGCTCACAATCCTAAGACTGGCCGTGTTGTAATTATTGAGATTAACCCACGTACTTCTCGTTCTTCTGCTTTGGCTTCTAAGGCAACTGGTTTCCCAATCGCCCTGGTTTCTGCAAAACTGGCTTCTGGCCTTACTTTGGACGAGATTCCTTACTGGCGTGACGGCACTCTTGAAAAATATACTTTGGGCGGCGCTCCAGACGGCGACTATGTTGTATTGAAGTTTGCACGCTGGGCTTTTGAAAAGTTCCGCGGTGCAAAGGATGAGCTTGGAACTTCTATGAAGGCTGTTGGTGAAGTTATGGCCATCGGTAAAAACTTTAAGGAAACTTTCCAGAAGGCTATTCGTGGTTTGGAAAACGGCCGCAGCGGTCTTGGTTTTGCCAAGGACTTTAATAAGAAGAGCGCTGATGAATTGTGCGAAATGCTTAAGACTGCTTCGAGCGAGCGCTACTTCCAGCTTTATGAAGCAATTCGTAAGGGTGTTCCACTTTCTAAGCTTTCTGAAATCACATACGTTAAAGAGTTCTTCCTCCAGCAGATGAAAGAGCTTGTTGATTTGGAAGAGGAAATGCTTAAGAACCCTGGACGTGTTCCAGAAGACAAGCTTCTTATTCAGGCTAAAAAAGACGGCTTCAGCGACAAGTACCTTTCTAAGATTTTGAAGGTAGCTGAAAAAGATATCCGCAAGCGCCGCAATGAGCTTGGTATTAAAGAAGCATGGCTTCGCGTTCCAGTTAGCGGTGTAGAAAATGCCTGCTACTACTACTCAACTTATAATGCAGAAAAAGATACTTCTGTTGCAACAGACAACAAGAAGAAGATTATGATTTTGGGCGGTGGTCCTAACAGAATTGGTCAGGGTATTGAGTTTGACTACTGCTGCTGTCATGCGGCTATGCAGTTGAAAGAACTTGGCTACGAAACAATCATCGTAAACTGTAACCCAGAGACTGTTTCTACTGACTATGATACTTCTGATAAACTCTACTTTGAGCCGGTTACAACAGAAGACGTTCTCCAGATTTACGAAAAAGAAAAGCCATTCGGAGTTATCGTTCAGTTTGGTGGACAGACTCCTCTTAACATCGCCCGCGAACTTCAGGAAAATGGTGTAAATATTCTTGGTACAAGCATCGACTCTATCGACATCGCTGAAGACCGCGACCTCTTCCGCCACATGATGGAAAAACTGGAAATCCCTATGCCAGAAAGCGGAATGGCAATTGACTTCAATGAGGCTAAGGCTTGCGCTGACAAGATTGGCTACCCAATCATGATTCGTCCAAGCTTCGTTTTGGGCGGACGCGGAATGGAAGTAATCTACGACGAAGCAACTTTGAAGGAATACGTTGAGAAGGCTGTTGGTGTTACACCGGACCGCCCTCTTTTGATCGACCGCTTCTTAAAGAATGCCCTTGAATGCGAAGCAGATGCTTTGGCTGATTCAACACACGTTTACATTCCGGCCGTTATGGAGCACGTTGAGCTTGCGGGTATTCACTCTGGTGATTCGGCTTGTGTAATTCCTCCAGTTTCGATTCCAGCTGATAACCTTGCTACAATCAAAGAATATACAAAGAAGATTGCAGAAAGCCTGCACGTTTGCGGTTTGATGAATATGCAGTATGCAATTGAAAACGGAAAGGTTTACGTAATTGAGGCTAACCCAAGAGCTTCGCGTACAGTTCCGCTCGTATCAAAGGTTTGTGATACACAGATGGCACGCTTGGCTACCCGTATGATGCTTGGTGAATCACTTGAATCACTCGGCCTCAAAGACAAGAAGATTCCTTACTACGGAGCAAAAGAAGCAGTATTACCATGGGCCCGCTTCCCTGGAGTTGACCCGATTCTCGGCCCTGAAATGCGTTCTACAGGTGAAGTTCTTGGCCTTGCTGAAAACTTCCCACTGGCATTCTACAAGTCACAGGAAGCTGCAGGAAGTGAGTTGCCACATGCACCAGCTGCCTGGGAAAACAAGAAAGTTCTTATTTCCCTTTCCAACAAGGAAGGCCAGAAAGATCAGGTTCTCGAAATTGGAAAGACTTTGAAGAACCTCGGCTTTACACTGGTTGGAACACAGGGCACTGCAGACTTCTACAACGCAAACGGAATCAAGTGCGACGTTGTAAACAAGATTGGTGCCGGCCGCCCAGATGTTGTTGACATGATTATGAACAAGGAAGTTTGTTTGGTAATCAACACGCCAAAGGCTAAACGCAACTATGCTGAGGACAGGAAGACGATACGCAAGGCTTGTCTCAAGTACAAGGTTTCTTACATTACAACAATTGCCGGAGCACTTGCTGCGGTTAAGGGTATTGAGTCTGTAAAGAATGGTAATGGTGGTGAGGGTGGAGTTAAGAGCCTCCAGGAATATCATTCACTTATAAAATAAGTTGTCCCACGGTGGTTGAGTGGTCCCTGAGCAGAGACGAAGGGCTGTATCGAAACCACCTGCATTAAAGACTGCTTTTCATTTGAAGAGCAGTCTTTTTTTATTAATAGACTTATGATAAAATTAAATAAATTATGGAGGCTCAAAGTGTTTTGTTCAAATTGCGGTAAAGAATTATCTGAAGATATGAAGTTTTGTCCAAATTGTGGAAATAAAATAGCAAAAATAACACAATTAAAATCTCCTCAAAATCAGCAAAATAATGAAAATTCAAAAGTGATTTCATTTCATATTTCTCTTGATTTTATTTTTTGTATTATTATTCCATTATTTCTACTGATTATATTTTTATGGTCACATTTAAGTGTACTTTCAATTTTATCTATCTGTAATATTTTTTTTGTATTCGGTGGCATATTAGCATTACAAAATATTAAAAAGAAGAATTTTTTTTCTTGGTTCTCTATTATCATTTTTTCATGGATTTCTGTTATAAGCTTAGTTATTCATTTTCTTTCAATATTGTATAAACTCACTTCAATAAAAAGATTTGCGCTTTTTGAAAATGGATCTATTCCTATGGATTTATGTATAATAATTTCACTAATTGCAGCCTTTGTTCTTGGTTTAATAAATTACAAGAAAACAAAGGAATTTATATCCAAAATTAATATTCCATTTTTTATCCTATATGTTATATTTCGAATATTAAATGGGTTTTCTATATTATAAAAGGGATAAAATAATTCATTTGATTCATAACATTATTATATCTAATAGTAACAATGTATATTTCTTTTTATAGGTGATGGAAATATGAGTGAATGGTATGATGAACTAACAACTGAAGCTAAGGAAATTGTTTTAGAAAAACTATCAAAAATAAAAAATGATGAAGATCTGATAGAGATACTTGAAGAATATCATCCAAATGGATATTTAAATACAAAGCCAATTCAAAATCTTGAAGAATATTTTAAATATATAAGATTAGCAACTACTGATAAAACTTGGTTTAGAGGGGAATCCTGTGAACATAAATTATTAATTCCAAAATTATATAGAAATACAAGTGAAAAAGAACTTTCTTCAATATTGAAAAAAGAACATGATTTTATGATGGAATTTATAAGACGTTCAAAATCCGTCGAACCAAATATTGATATTAATGATTATTGGTCTTGGTATTTTCTTGCTCAACATTATGGAGGTCCAACTAGATTACTCGATTGGACCACAGATGCTGCTACTGCATTATTTATGGCTATAAATAATAAAAAAGATGCTTCTATAAATCCAATTGTTTATACTTTACAACCAAATGTACTAAGCGTTTACGCATTAAATGAATTAGATGAAAAAAAATATGTAGAGGGGCAAATTTTATATCCAGGTGACGATAATACAGATTTATGGATTTCAAATATAACAAGTATGCAAAATAATATCCCACAATCTCCTATTCCTTTATTACCTGCCTATACCGATCCACGTATCATTTCTCAACGTTCGTGCTTTACCTTATTTGGAAGCAGATTAAATGGATTCTACAAAGATGGTAAAGAAATTGTTTGTAGTTGCTGTGAAAGACGAATAAGACATAAGATAATAATAGATGGAACAAAAAAACAAAGTTTGCGAAAAGAGTTATTAAAAATAGGTATTTCTTATTCTCGAGTATATCCTGGATTAGAGGGAATTACTCAAGATTTGAATGAAGAAATTTTTGGTATAGAGTAATGCTTCATAAATAATAAAATAAGAAAAGGAATTTTTTAGAAAGGAGACTTGACTTTAACAATATTCTATACTAAATTCATTCTTAGAAGGTCTCCATTAACCTTCGGTTTTAATCCGTAAAGAGATGAACTTTAAGAAAAGACCGCCCGCAATTTTGTGGACGGTCTTAGTTTTTTAGGCGGTAATATGTTTTCTTTAAAAGACAAACTTACATTCATAAACATAAATCAAAATTACTTGAGATATCTTCATGAAGAATGCCCGGAAGTTTATTACAAGCCGATTAGTTATGATAACAAACCTTATCTTGGGATTCTTATCAACAAAGAAGGTCAGGAATATGTAATTCCAATTTCGTCTGCAAAGAAAAAGCATGAGTCCTGGAAAAACATAGATTCTGATAGATTTTTGATTTATGAAAAATATGACAGAATGCCTGATTCTCCTGAAGCCGTATGCAAAAGGTTGCCAGATGGATCTATTGAACATTTGCTTTCCGTAATTGATTTAAAGAAAATGATTCCAGTAAGAGACGGACTTTATACAAAAGTAAATTTGATTCATTCAGCTACAGATTCGGAAGAAATTAGAAATTATAAAAACTTAATGAATAAAGAATTTGCCTTTTGTCTTAAATTATTACCATTGATGATTAAGAAGGCAACTAAGATTTATGAAAAGCAGATATCTACAGGAAAGATTGTAAAGTATTGCTGTGATTTTAAGCTCTTGGAAGAAAAATGTAGAGAGTACAAAAGTAAATAGCAAATTACGACAGCAATTTACCTATCGGGTCTTAGGGGCGGCGAGCCCCTAGGAGAAAGGGGTGTGGTGAAGGCACGACAAAGCGGAGCAAGTGTCAAAGCTGACTTTGGCACTTGTGTAGCGACTCGTGACTGAACCCAGGGGGAAGGCTTTCCCCCTCCATATAATAAATTTCTACACATTATTCAAAATCATCGGAATAAAACTCGAATCAAGTATGCTAAATCCAAAACACTTTTTTCCCAAATCTTTGAGGCTGGCTCCAATGTGATAAATCGTTGTATTATCAATAATCAAAAATCTGTCGTGGGTTTTTGTCGTGTGATTTACTGTAAGTGTGGGGTATTGAGCATTGAAGGTCTGTATATCCTGGGCTGTCAATTTTGTTTTAGGGTCGGTGTAGATTGTCACATTAACGCCTTTCTTCTTTTTTGCAAGACGCTGCAAGATAGATAAATCGACGTAGTTATCTATGAGGATAATTTCTTTTTTAGCGGCAGCAAGGAAACTTTCGAATTTGGCGTAGGCATCAAAAATCTGGCCCTGGAAAAAGATGCCCTGGGTTTCTTTTATGTTGTATTTGTCCATGAGGGAAAAGATTTCTTTTATCTTTTTATCAGTTTCCTTGTGGTGTAAGTCAGATTCCAAGAGATGATTTTTGATATTATCCAGCTCTGCAAAAATATGAGAATTATTCTGAATAAAATGCTTCATTTCTTTAAAGGTTCTGATTAACATTTTACTTTGAGTGACTGCAAGATCGCCTTTGAGGACGGTCATAAGCATGTAGATTCCCTGCTCTGTGAAAGCGTAGGGATTATAAGTTCGCCCACCTTTTAATCCCTTAGTCTGCATCGAGGTCAAAAATTTTGACCTCGATAATTCTGATACTTCCGCATCTGATAATTGAAACCTGAAATCTTCATCAAATCTTTCAATGTTATTTTTGACCTGTTGATTAAATGCTTTTGTAGAATAGCCATAGATTTCAGCCAGATCAAAATCCAGCATCACCTGCTGGCCACGAATGACATGAATCTTTGAGCGAATTGAGTTTTCTTCCAGAATTGAAATTTCATTTTCCATACCACATACCTCATGAGAAAATTGATTTTCAGCGCCAGTCCAGCTTCAGGCCTGAATTGTGGTAAAGAAAAATCGAAATAAAATAAATGTGTCATTGCCGAGTTACCCCAGAGCCTGTCGAAGGGCGAACACGGCAATCATATAACCGCACATACTCATTAATCTAAGTTGGTTACTGGATACATTCTTCTGTGCAGCAGGCTTTACATTTTTAATATAATAAACTTTGATTCATTTGACAATGATTTTATAAGCTCCGTGCTCTGGCCGTAGCTTCCCCAGTCAAATCCCTTATGATTTCACTTGCGATGATAAGGCCGGCTACTGATGGGACGAAGGCATTGCTGCCGGGGATGTCGCGGCGTTCGGTGCATTTGTGCTGGGCTCCGGGCGGGCAAATGCAGTGCTGGCGGCAGCTGATTGCCATGTCTTCAATCGGGCGCAGAACTTTTTCGGTAGAAAAGACGACCTTTACATTTTTGATTTTTCGTTTTTTGCATTCCTGGCGCATTACGCGGGCAAGGGGGCACACGGTGGTTTGGGAGATATCTGCAACCTGGAATTGGGTCGGGTCCATCTTATTGCCGGCTCCCATGCTGCAGATGATTTTTGTGCCAGCTTCTTTTGCCTGCATTATCAGATTAATTTTTGCTGTGACTGTATCAACTGCGTCAACTACATAATCGTATTTTGAAAAGTCAAATTGGTCGCGGGTTTCGGGAAGATAAAAGCATTTGTGAACGTTGACCTCGGCAGAAGGATTTATGTCGAGGATTCGTTCCTTCATTACATCAACTTTGTATTTACCGATTGTTGAACGGGTTGCAATAATCTGGCGGTTGAGATTTGTGAGGCAGACTTTATCATCATCTATGAGGTCAATGTGCTGAATGCCGGAACGGACCAGAGCCTCAACGGTATAGCCTCCAACGCC
>CAMNGG010000248.1 GCA_946537975.1 uncultured Treponema sp.
AGAAGTGTCAGTGCCCCTTGGTACAGAAAAATCGCAATTACAGAAAAAATTGTTCCAATCCCCATTGCTGCTGTAAAACTTATAGCCATAAAGCCGTCCAAAATGGATTTTGTAAAAATTGTAGTATAGTCATGATTTACGCCAGCCTCAAATGAACCAACAATAGACATGGCACCCACACAAAAAAGAACAGAAGAATTTAAAAAGGCATAGGCAAAATTTGAAGAGCCGGAATCATCTCCTTTACGGGTAAGTTTTTCAAGTTTACTTCCCAGCTTAAGAATTGCACCATCAATATTTAGGGCATAACCAACAATTGCCCCAAGAATAAGAGAAAGTGCCAGATAAACAATGCTATTGTACTTAAAGGCCATCTGTAATCCTAATACCAGGGTAATAACACCACAGGCAGTCTGAATCATATCAGAAAGCTCTTCTGTAAACTTTTTGGCAAACAAAAGACCAATTATAGAACCAAGAATTACCGCGCCGCAATTTACAAATACTGCTAACATTTTTACCTCAACTCCCCGGAAAACCCGGGCAAAAAAAAAGAGCTTCCAATCTGGAAGCCCTTATGCGGAGGAGCCGACTTGAACGGCCACGACTTGCGCCACAAGCACCTCAAGCTTGCGTGTCTACCAATTCCACCACCCCCGCGGAATGTGATGTTTAATATATCGAAATCATCATTTTGTGTCAACATCTAAAACGATGATTTTTCGATTTTTTTTATTTTTTTACAAAATTCAGTTAATGAGTGCAGGTCCTTTTTTGCCAAAAATTGTTTCATTTACCCAACAGGCATATTCATACCAGGCTTTATCATCTGAATGAATCTTCACGATATGTAAATCTTTTACTGTGACGATAAGAGCTGTTCTGTACATACCTGTATTCCACTGGAATGTAAAAGCATCCAATGCATTCAATAATTCTTGTGAGTAATTTCCATCACAGAAATCAATATCATAACTTTCCGAGAAACCTGCATCACGCAGCAACATCGAACATGAGTCAGATCCAGGTGTTCTATAAACCATTGCATAGTACTCTCCATCATGAGGCTCCTCCCCCCATATAGCAGAAGTTACATCAACATTGCAAGTAACAACTGTTGTTCCAGGATTACACAAAACGCCATATCCATCACGCTTAGTTGGAGACGCTGCATACACTGCTGTAGTAATGAACGTAATAAACAAGATACAGATAATTTTTTGTAAGTTTTTCATGATTATTAATACTCCTATTTTCCTTCAAGTATAGGCTCTTTGCCTTTTTTATTAATATAAATTGAAGCTGGATTATACTCTTTAATCTGAAGCTTACCCCACTCATCTTTTAAATAATCAGCATTTCTTACTGTAGTTTTTCCATATCGAAGAGTAGCTTTTGTAATTACAATTTTTATATTTCCAGCATCTATGATTTTCATGACTTCCGGAGAAATGCCACTGAATGTATAAATATCATGATAACCGTAGCCATCGTTCCAGCTGTCATCAAAACGTTCATAATCTGTGCTTTTTGCAAGAATTTTTCCATTTTCATCTACAAGGGCAAGCTGGAATTCATAGAGAATCTTGCCATTATATCTATCATCCCAAATAATTCCCATACTAAAAGAGGCGGGTGCAATTCTATCAGACAAATCCCATTCGCTACTTGCACGCCAGTCATAAGGAGCCCGAAACAAAGCCACACCATCCCTAAAATAAATTCCATCTTTTGCTACCTCATTTTGATAAACAGAAACATGAGGCCAATAGTATGAAACACCATCCCAATCATCACGACGAACTTTATCCAAGCCCCCTATTAATTTTGAAACAACATAAGTAGCTTTTGGTGAATATCCATACCAGACCTTTACAGAATAACTTATGGTACGGTTTGCACGATCAATATTTCCTTTTTCAAGAGCCTCAAACTGAACTCCAATAGGCGGATTTTCTGTCCAGTAGCGTTCAAAATCCTTTAGTAAAACAACCCAATCATCATATAAAGAAAATTCATCATATTCCCCAAAACCAGGTTTTCCATCATTAATAGTATTTCCAAGCTGAATATAGTGCTGCATATCTTCGCTGTCTTTTTGAGAAGGATCTGCATTAAGTGCATCATAATAATATGCCAGGGCAGACGCATAAAGCTTTTTAGACTCACTCTCTTTTGCCTTCTTTACAAGCGCCGTATATTCAGCATTCTGGGCAAACAATAAAGAGGCAGCAGTAAAAGTAAGAATCAAAGAAATAATTTTTTTCATAGTTTTCTCCATCGGATTTTAGAATTCCCAGCCGAGAGGAATCCATAAAGTGCATCCCGCATCATGTAATTTTTTCATAATGGCATGAAACATCTCGTGATTATGCCCATCTCCATCATATCCCTGGTATCTTACAACCGGATCATTCTGATCTACATACACATGGCAGCATTCGTGGGCAATAACCGACATAATAACACTTTCTTCTTTTTCCATTAATTTAGGATTTACAGCTATAACTTCTCTGTCGGGAAATGCGGTATAGGGAGACCAGTGATAGGTAATTGCAAAACTGTCATCCGGCAGTTCATTATTGAAGTTGATATAATCAACTTTTAATTCAGAATTAAAATACTGCTTATTTATGCTGTCAAACCTTTTTCGTAAACCAGGATCATCACAATAACAATCCCAGGGATTCGCGAATAAGGTTGAGGTCAGCAGGAAGAAAAGTAAAATTAATTGTTTTTTCATTACAGTATTCTGTGATTTAGTTACAAACCAGCAAACATGCTCCTTAAATATGGAGGTACAACTAATTTCTAAAAAACATTTTCTCGTAAATATAGTGAATCATACTTTACGCAAGCAGCTCCAAAACGCCATCCCCTGCCTATGAAAATAGAAAGAATCATTGTAAAGAAATACAAAACAGATCTAACAGAGTTTCTTTTTGCACCATATTTTACTAACAGATTTGACATGTCTGTAAAATTGTATGACTGTGCAATTTTTAATGCTGTATGACAATTCTGATTTGTAGCATTTGGATCAGCCCCTGAATCAAGCAAAAGTTGAGCAGTCTCTAATGAATTGTTAACTACAGCAAGCATAAGCGGTGTATAACTGTTATAACCAGTATTACTAGCCATTCCTTTTACTTTTGCTCTATGCTGTATTAAAACTTTAGCAACATCAACACTATCAAAGATTGCCGCTATACCAAGCAGAGGAATAAAGTCTGATGTAAGACGTTTATTTGGTTTGAAGCCTGAATTTAAGATCGCTTCTACAGTATTTACATCATTATTCTTGATTGCCTCAAACATTGCATCTTTTAATTCTTTTTTATTTGTAGGAATTGCAACGTTAGTGTTATTAATTACTTTGTTTGCCTCTTTAATTTCTTTATTTGTTTTCTGGTTTGCATTTTCACTTGAATTGCTGTTTGATATAACAACCTCAATATTTTGATTTGCACCGCATTTTGGACAAAATTTTATATTCTGAGTAATTTCAGCACCACAGCTTATACATTTTGAAGATGTAATAGCATTTTTTTCATCTTCAAGCTTCATGCCACAACCAGGACAAAACTTGTCATCAGGAGAAACTTCTGCACCACAAGAAGAACAAAGCTTCTTGATATCATTTTCTGTATTATCACTTTCAAGTTGTTCAGAACTGCCTGTCTGTGTTGAAGCAGGATTATACACTTCTTCTATTGCAGGTTCGGAAATCTGAATACTCTCTTTTTCTTCTACAACTTCTATCTGACTAGCGCCACATTCAGAACAGAATTTCGCTTTTTTAGGAAGTTCTGCACCACACTTTATACATTTTGTAATTTCAGATTCTTTTCTCTGCTCTACAAGATTTGCTCCACATTCAAGGCAAAATTTGGCATTATCAGTATTTTCACTTCCGCATTTCTTACAAATTGTCATTTTGATGTTCCCATTAGAATAAAAGCTTTATAAATTAAATCCGATTAATAGTGTTAAACTCGTATTTACTATACAGGCAATTATCCAACTGCCATTCTTAAATCCACCATTTTCCGACATATAAGAAATTTGAGCTGTTAAATTATCCTTATGCACACTTCTCGCTAATGATATTTTCTCCAAACATCTTTTATAATGAAGATAATCTGTAATGCTTCCAAAAATTATACCTATTGACAACAGAATAAGACACATAATAGTGGAAATTACATCGTTACCATTACATATAAGCATCAATAAAGAAATGATTTCTGAAACAATCAAAATAATTATACCGACAAGATAATTACGTCTGGCAATTAGATTGTAAGCAGTAACCAAAAATCCTGCCCAACTCCACGAAAATTTTGATCCTGTAGCAGAAAACTTTGTAAAGGCTTTTTTATAATGATTATAATGATGAATTGTTGAATACGGGTCTGTTGTTCCAGTAATATATGCCCGCATCAAAAGTTCATCTTCATCTGATAAAGAAGCATTTGAAGTCTCATTTGTATTGTTTTGAACAATTTTCGCTTTAGACGGCTGTGTCTGCTGCTTATCTTCCGGCTGATCCACTTTTGTATCAGATTCATAACTGATTCCTGTATTTTGATTTGTGCCGCATTCTGGACAGAATACAGAATCTGTTGCAAGTTCAGCGCCACAGTTTATACAGAACTTCTTTTCGCCTTGTACTCTCTTTGCTTCATCAGCCATACGGGCTTCTTCTGCTTTTTTAAGTTCCTCAGATTTTTTCAACTCTTCAATATTTGTTCCGCATTCCGGACAGAATTTTGAGTTTTCTTCGATTTCTGCTTTGCAAGCAGGACAGATTGTTTTTCCCATTTTGATTTATAACTCCTTTTATTTCTTACCAAGAGGAATACGAATACTGCTAAGAAGCCAGCCTATAATCATTAAAAGGATGTCCTCGAAAAAATACCAGTCTGTAAAAGCAAACAATACATAATTTAGTATTTCGACTGTAAAAAGTAAAAGTCCTAGATTCTTTATAATTATTATTATTTTACTCAATGAAGTTTTCATAAATAAATTAATTATAGATAATACAAATGTAAAGAACGCACAGATTCCTGATAGAATTAGTAATAATATACTTATCGAATCATAGTCACTAGGGTAAAAAGATGTAAAATATGAAATACAAACAAGAATTAAAAAAAAGTTTGGTAATACCCCGAGAACCCGTTTCTTAGTTGAAAGAGAATCTGTCTGAGGTGATTTTAAATTTTGCTGAATCTGTTCTTTTAGTTGTACTACAGACTGATTTACATTTTGCTGTGTTTTTTCAATCTGATTTGAGCCACATTTAGGGCAGAATTTTGCATTTGACTGAAGTTCCGCTCCGCAAGATGAGCAGAAATGTTTTGGTTCAATTTTTGATCCGCATTTCGGGCAGAACTTTGCGTTTTCTGCAAGTTCAGCACCACAAGTTTTACAGGTTGCCATAATTTTTCCTCACAAGATTTATTTTGATTTTATAACTATTCAGTGCAGAACTGCTTTCTGAAACGCCCGCTCTGAATAGTTTTTGTTTATTTATTACTGTTCGATTTTTGGTTCGCCATATTTATTTGTTGGAGAAGATGGCTTGAGAGCGAAAATCATAAAAATGATTGCTATTACAACATAAATAAAAAGAGACACTCCCATCACTGTACTAAATGTATCTGGTAAAGGATTTGATGCATCAGCAAGAATATCTGATGGAAGACTTAATGTTAAAAATGTAAAAACAACTGATATAATCAGGATTCCGTATTTTACAATAACAAAAATCCCTGATTTTCCAATATCATGCATTCTTCGAAAACTTATTGCAAAAGCAAAAATATAAGCAGCCAAAGGTAAAACAAAAAGTAATATAAATGCTTTTGGAGCAGCACTATCATGATAAACTGTTAATAATATCATCCAAGCTATCATGAATACACCACAAATAATTGCGTTGAAAAGAAATGACCACCAGAACTCACTTCTTGTTGCACGTCCCTTAAAATTGAACAGGTTTGAGAAGTATGATTTTATTGATTCGCCAAAACCTATTTTCTTAATCTGTAATTTTTCATTTGTACCAGCCATTTTTATTCCTCCTTACGGCTCGTTTTTTTAGTTAAAAACAAAAGGACAGTTCCGCCGCTTTATGCGACAGAACTGTCCTTTTGTTTTGTATAAATTATGTTGAATTTTCTGCTAGAACATAGTTCGCCTAAGTTGTCGAGTTGTCGAGTTGTCGAGTTGTCGAGTTGTCGAGTTGTCGAGTTGTCGAGTT
>CAMNGG010000249.1 GCA_946537975.1 uncultured Treponema sp.
TTGTAATAGATTCCGAACCTTCGCAGCATAGCTGCTCGGAGACTCGCTAAAAACAGTCCACTGGACTGTTTTTGCCCTGCTACGCAGTGCCGCTCCCTAAGTTCGGAATGACAGGCATTATTTTACTAGAATTCTACCATTCGATATATCAAGTAATTTACTTATAAAAACCTGATACTCGCTTTCGTGGATTTGACCTGTGATTTTGATTTCTGTGCCGAAGTTTTCGGTTAAGTTAGAGATATGGAAAAGCTCCATGTTATTTTTGATCAGCTTATAAAGTGAGTAGTCTGTTGTAAAAGTAAAGTCTCGCTTAGCAACAAGTTCTTCAAAAAGCCCGGCTTCGTCTGCGGCGGCAAGAACTCCTTTGGCGCCATTACCGTAAGCCTTTACGAGGCCGCCCGTTCCCAGTAGTGTGCCGCCGAACCAGCGGGTGATGGTGAGAACTGTGTTGGTGCAGCCTCGGCCGCGGAGTACGTCCAGGGCAGGGCGGCCGGCCGTACCGCTCGGCTCCCCGTCATCGCTCATGCCCATAACTTCGGCACCGGGGCCTATAACGAAGGCGTGTACCACGTGAGTTGCGTCAGCATATTTTGCTTTCTGGGCTTTTACGAGCTCGCGGGCCCCGGCCTGGGAGTCGCAGGGAAAGAGCTCGGAGAGGAAGCGCGAGCCTTTGATGGTTTCTTCGTATTGGATGTAGGATTTTAATATTTCCATATTTTATACTAATTGTCATGCTGAACTTGTTTCAGCATCTATTACATGAGATTCCGAAACAAGTTCGGAATGACACGGTATTGCGGGGGCGCTATACGTTCGCTCTATTTGCTACGCAAATAGGCTCACTATCGAGTTTCCTTCGGAAACTCGCGGGGAATTACCCGGGGTCTTAGGGGCAGAGCCCCTAGGAGAAGGGGTAGCGGAAAACGCCGCAGGCGGTTGGAGCGTGGGGGAGACCTACCCCTCCTGCTAACAGCTAATAGCTAACTGCTAAAAGCTATTCTACCACAATATCCTGCACTTCCTTGTTTACAACACGGACGCCCTTTGCCTTAAGGGACTTCTCCTCAAACTTATCGGCCTTAAACTTTTCCTGCAGAACCTTGATTCGGCCCTTCTTAACGTAATTGAGCTGGAAGGTGAAAGACTTGCGGGTATCGACATGAAGAACTTCGCAGCCCTCCGGTGCAAAGAAGTAGTCGCGGTTCATAATAAAGCCCTGGATTTTACAGCGCTTGATGTGAACAAATTGAGTTTTCGGGTCGCGGTAGAGAATTGTAAAGAGAACCTTGGAAAGGCTTTCCTTATCGGCAAATCCGCAGTAACGCATTTCAGGTCCAACGAAAAGCTTCTTTGGAGTTTCAGAAACAGAATAAATTCCACTCTTTCTAACATAAAGAATCTTGTCGTAAGGAGTAACCTTAAAGAGCTCGTTGCCGCCGGAAACTTCGGTTCCGAGATTTCCGTTTTTCTCATCGTAGCGGAGGGCAAGGTCACGCTTGGTAACAGCCTTTACGTCTACGGCGTTGATATTTGTAATCTGGGTGTGGCGGACAAGTGCGTCCTCTCCAAGCACGGCCAGCTTCTTTTCAATTCCGTCCAGCCAGCTGATTGCGTAATCAACCAGGTGCTTGAGCAGCTTATTGATTTCTTTAATGCGGGCGTTGATAGCTTCAACCTCGGCACGGTTTTTGCTCATATCATAAAGAGAGATTCGGCGGATTGGGATTTTGAGCAGGTGGTCAACATCCTCGTCGGTAATCGGGCGAATCAGTTCTTTTGCGAAAGGCTTAAAGCCGTCCTTTACAGCTTTGATTACGCCTTCTTCGGTTTTCTGCTGTTCGATTTTTTTATAGATTCGCTCTTCTACGAAAATACGTTCGAGGGTTCGCAGGTGCAGCTTTTCTGTAAGGTCTTCTTTTTCGAGCAAGAGCTCGGCCTTTAAGATTCCGACCAGCTGTTTTGAGTGATGTTCAATTACCTGAGTGCAGGTCATCTGCACCGGCATGTTGTCTTTGATTACAAGGAGGTTACAGTAGATTGTCTGCTCGCAGTCGGTAAAGGCGTAAAGGGAATCTACAACGTCCTTTGTGTAAACGCCGCGCTGCAGACGCACTTCGATATTTACTTTGTCGGCAGTATAGTCCTGAATTGAGGTTGCCTTGATTTTTCCATTTTTTACAGCCTTTTCAATTGAGTTACAAAGGCTTTCTGTAGTCGAGCCGTAAGGCAGTTCTGTGATGACAATTTTTTTATCATCGCTTGTGTCCATCTTTGCACGGGTGATGATTTTTCCAAGTCCGTCCTGATATTCTGAAACATCGATGAGACCGCCGGTAGGGAAGTCCGGGAAGAGCTGGAACTTTTCGCCGCGCAGGCATTTTCGTTCTGCGTCGATTACCTCGTGAATATTGTGGCTGAGGATGTTTGTGCTCATACCAACAGCAATACCCTCGGCACCCATTATAAGAACGAGAGGCAGCTTTGCCTGGAAGGCGGTCGGCTCAACATCACGGCCGTCGTAGGTATCAACATACTGGGTAATACGCGGATTTGTATTTAAGATGTCTTTTGTGATTGGGCGCAGGCGGCACTCAATGTATCGGGGAGCAGATGCTCCGTCGCCTGTGTACATGTTACCAAAGTTTCCCTGCTTATCAATAAAGATTTCTTTGTTTGCAAGATTTACCAGGGCAGTGTAAATAGAAGCATCGCCGTGCGGGTGATAAGCCATAACCTTACCGCACACATTGGCAACCTTCACAAAGCGCCCGTCGTCAGTTTTAATAAGAGTGTGAATGATTCGTCTCTGAACAGGTTTAAGTCCATCAGTAATTTCCGGAATAGCGCGGTCGCGGATAACGTAACTCGCATACTGAATAAAATTCTGGTCAAAGAGATTTTTTACATAAGCCATTATTTTCCCCTAAAGGACAGTAGTCCTCACCCATGTAAAATTATAAATCATAAATTCGGGATTTTCAATAGTTGAGGAGGG
>CAMNGG010000250.1 GCA_946537975.1 uncultured Treponema sp.
CATATCGCCGGCTCCCATGTATTTGCCGACAACAATTGCTCCACCGTAAGCCATACCAAAGCATAGTACAGAACCCAGCTGGCGGACTGTATTTACAACAGAGTTTGCGGCAACAATGTCTTCGCCAAGGTGGCCCATTATTACAGAATACATCGCAAAGGCTGAGCCCCAGACAAGCTCGTTTCCTACAGCCGGAAGAGAATAACGGAAGAAGTCACGGGTAAGAAGCTTGTTGCGTCTGAAGATACAGACAACTGAAAATTTAACATCAGTCTGGCGGCCCGCATAAATAAAGCAGATTACCATTTCAATAAAGCGGGCAATAGAGGTCGCAATACCAACTCCGGTAATTCCCATCTTAGGCACGCCTAACAAACCGAAAATGAAAACTGCATTCAAGCCTATGTTCAAAAAGAGGCTTGTTGTAGAAGTAATGGTTACAATTTTTACACGTTCAATACTTTTAAAGCCTGCCTGGAACATCTGAGAAAAAGAAAGGCAGACATAAGAAAAGCTTGCGGCCCTCAGGTATTTACAGCCTTCAGTAATAAGTGCCGGCTCCTTTGTAAAAATCAGCATGAGAATGCGCGGATAAAAGGCCGCAATAAGGGCAACTATAATTTCTACGGTACAGCAGATGCGAAGTCCAATTCCAAGAAGTGTCTTTATGGCTTCTGTATCCTTCTTTCCCCAGTACTGGGCTCCAAGCATTACAAGTCCCGAAGAAAGGCCTGTAGAAATCATAAAAAGAATAAAAGCAACGTTGCCCGCAAGTGAAGAGGCTGCGATGGCAGTCTGGCCTATGTAGCCCAGCATGATTACGTCTGCTGAGTTTACGGCTGAGGAAATAAGATTTTGAAGGGCCATCGGCTGTACAACATTCCGAAGGTCCTTGTAAAATGATTTTGCTTCTTGTGTCATTAATCGAAAATCCGAAAATGCTCCCGTCTGAAAATGACTTGCTTCGCTGGGATGACGCTACGCAAGGTCCTTTTCAGACTCCGCATTTTCACATGTTAGTTATCTGAAGAATCAATATCCTTTTTTGATACGATATGAATAACCTTACCAGTTCTCTTGATTCCGTCGTCGGCTCGCTTTTCTGATTTTTCAGCTTTGTCGCCCTTTACGCGGTAAATCTTTTTACCGTTTCCATATTTTGCTTCTTTTTCAGCCTTCTTTTCACGGGCAGCCTTCTGTCGCTGCTTTCTGTCTTTTTCAACAAAATCAAGAGACTTTTCAAAGCCCTGAAGGAACTTCTGCATATCTTCTGCAAAAATTGCAATCTGATGGCGGTCAGCTTCAACTCCGTCACGATTTTTGCTTTCTACAATCTGAAGAAATACATCACCTGTGCGGTTTTCTTTAACATTGAAAAAATACGAACGATTGTCCAGATAGATCTGAGTAGTAAAAAGTTCTCCACGTGCTCCCATAATAAAACTCCTTGTTTCCCTTTTGTTCGGGCTATAAAATTGCGGGTCAGCCCTTAAAAACATACGTAAAGAACCTTCCCTTGTAATTTTATGAATTGTGTCGCATTTATTGCGGTTTTATGTAATTTAACATAATGCAAAATAAAAATCAATCTATCGATTAAACTGAGCATTAATCTCCGCAACAGCCGTCAGTAAATCCTCTACTGCCTTATCTGTAGTATGTGGCCCAAAGCTAAAACGTACCGCATTCTCGCGCAGCTTTGCATCTACATGCATTGCTTCGAGAACAGGGCGCTTATTTTTCTTTGCGGAGCAGGCAGAGCCTGTGGAAATTGAAAAGCCCTTTGCATCTAAGGCGCGAAGCATTACATTACCCGGAATATTTTTGAAGGCAGCCTGAACCACATAAGGAGAAAAGAGTTCCGGCTTTTCAAGACGGCTCGGCGGAACAATCGTACAGCCGGGCAGGGCGGCAAGCTTTTCTACAAAGCTTTTTGTGCGTTCTGCATCTTCTGGCTTCTGCTTGTTGTAATAGCGTTCAAGACATTTTGAAAAGGCCAGGGCACCAAAGACATTTTCAGTTCCGCTTCTGATTCCCTTTTCCTGACCGCCGCCACGCAAAAATGGTTCAATTGCATCCTTCATGTACAAAATGCCGATTCCGCGAGGGCCGCAGATTTTGTGAGAACTCAAAGCTGCGCTGTCTATACCTTTATAGCCTAGGTTGAGGGTGATTTTTCCTGCTGCCTGAACGCAGTCTACATGGAACTTAGGGCGGCGTTTACCTTCGCAGGCCTTTGTGATTGCATCAGCAATTTCATAAATGGGCTGGATAACACCGGTTTCATTGTTTACTGCCATAATGCAGACAAGTACTGTATCGCCTGTTAAAAGTGAAGTAACTGCTTCTGGTGTGATAATACCGTCTTCGTTTGCAGGAATCTGTATAACCTTCCAGCCGCAGTTTTTAAGGGCTTCCGACTGCTCACGGATAGCAGGGTGTTCGATAGAACTTACAAGAACAGTTCCCTTCATCGGTTTTGAAAGGACTGAAAGAAGGGGAATCTGATCGCTTTCAGTTCCACCGCTTGTAAAGAAAATTGTTTCAGCTTTTACGCCAAGGGCGGCTGCGGCACGGGCTCTTGCACTTTCAAAAAGCTCGCGGGCTTTTTTTCCTACTTCATGAGTGCTGGAAGGATTTCCCCAGCAGGCCAGACTTTCTTCAAGAGCTTCTTTTAATATGTCTTCATCTGCAGGGCTTGTAGCGGCCCAGTCAAAATAGTGTTCTTTTTCCATTATTTTAATACCGAAGCAATCATTTTCTCATCAACTTCTTCTATCAAAATGTCTGCAACGCCCTTACACAAAATCAGACGGATTTTATCTGATATATTTTTCTTGTCGGTACGCATAATTGTAATAAGACGTTCACTAAAGCCTCCGCCCCTTACAAAAGCCGGAACCGGTTCAGTATCCCATTTGTAAGCCTTAAGGATTGATAATACTTCATCACGAAAAACCTGCAGACAATATTCCTTTTTGTAAGCAAGTTCAACTGCCCGGCCAATTCCCCAGGCAACCGCAGCGCCGTGGGTAATAGAACCAAGACCCGCTACGCTTTCAAGCGCATGTCCAAAGGTGTGACCAAGATTCAGATAAGCTCTGATTCCCTGCTCAGTAAAATCCTCTTCTACAATCTTTCCCTTGGCTTTAACGCATTTATTGATAATCAGCTCCAGTGTTTTGCTGTCACGGGCATTAATTTTTTCAGCTTCATTTTTAAATAAATCATAAAGAGCCTGATCAAAAAGAAGACCCGTCTTAAAGGCTTCTGCAAGGCCTGAGTTATACTGATTTTCCGGCAGATACTGAACAAATTCAGGGAAGTAGAAAAGCTTGGTAGCAGGGAAGAAGGTTCCTATAATGTTTTTGTAATTGTCAAAATCGCAGCCGGTTTTTCCGCCGACAGAAGCGTCTACCATAGCAAGGAGGGTAGTAGGAACAAACTGAACGGAAGTACCACGCTTGTAGATGGAAGCGGCAAAGGCCGTTGTATCACAGATTACACCGCCGCCGATTCCGATAAAAATATCCTTACGGGTAAAGTTTGCATCAAAGGCAGCGCGTACAATGTTCAAAACGCTTTCAATGTTTTTATATGGTTCACCAGAGCCAAGAATCAAGAGGCAGTCTTTTCCGCAGACACCATCATCAAACTTAGAGATGAAGGACTTCATGCAGTCAAGACTTGCAACGGTCGCATCAGTTACAAAAAAACGACGGCGAGTTTCCTCAGCTTCTTCCCCTTCAAAAAAGAGGGCAGCTAAATCTGGAGTTCCTGAAATAAATTTGATTAAGGATTTATCAGTTCCTGAATGAAGTGATGGATAAGAAATCTTAAAACATTTCTGGCTCATAGTGAGCCTATTCTAGTATTTTTTATCCATTTCGTTAAGTTCTTTTATGTTTTTTTCCAGTCTTTCTATCTCTCGATTAAGCATTTTTTCATAATCGAGCTTACCTTCGGCAATACGTTCCCTTTCATCTTCCCAGTTCTGTTTTGCTGTGATAAACATAAAATTAAAAGAAGCGGCATTTGCCTTTTCCTGCCAGACTTTAGCTTCCTGCCAGTAGTAAAGGCCGGCCTTATAGCAGGTAAGAGCCTTTTCCATATTGCTGAGATATTCATCCTTCCAGGGAGCATCATAAAAATAAATGCACTTTTTATCGTAAGTACGGCCAAGACGAAGATGCTGTTCAATCAACTTAAGATTTATATGCATCTGGAAAAGATAGCGGTATTTTTCCCATTCTTTTTCTGTTGTGATTTTTGCGTCTGTAAACTGGGGATTGCAGAAATCTGCCTGGGCGGCTTTTTCCAGCCAGTAGATGTTTTCAATACAGTCATCGGGATACTGCTGATAATGAACGTGATAAAGCTTATACCAGTCTTCCTTGTACTTTACCATGTAGGCAAAAGCAGGCGAAGTATGTATGAAAATAATAAGAATTAATAAGATGAATGAAAATAAACGCTTTTTCACGGTTAAATTATCGGAAAATAATAAAAAATGTTGAGTTCTTAAAAAATCTGAGGTGCTCCCGCTACAAAAAACAACATGCTGCGGGCGAGCTGGTTTTTGTGAAAAAATCCTGCGGTTTTCGTCCGCTTCGCAGCCGAAAATCCTCGGATTTTTTTTATGGCTAAGCGCCAAAGACCCCTCGATGCAGCATGCTGTTTTTTTTCGCTCGCGCACCTCAGATTTTTCAATCTATGTGATTTTTATTAAGAATATTCCAGATATCGGCGGAAATCTCTTCTATACTCTTTTCCGCGTCAATTCTTATTATTTTCATTCCGCTGTCGGCTGTTTTTTCATATTCTGAAATGACTTTTTCATACTGCGCGGCAATTTTCTTCTGTTTTTCAATGGTTTCGTAAATTTCTTTCTTTTCTCCGCGGGCTGTTACACGACCAAGGGATACTTCAGGATTAATTACAAAGTAAAAGAGGTATTCCGGCAGAGGAAAGGGTGAATTAAGCAGCTTTGGCAGCTCTTCTCCGCAGGAAACACTCTGATAAGCCATGCTGGAAAAGAAATATCTGTCACTTACTACAATTTTACCGCTGTCACAAAGCTCTTTTACGCCGCCTTTTCCAAAAATATGCTCGCAGCGGTCTGCCGCAAAGAGATAGGCATTTGTTTTTTCATCAACAGAAAACTCTCCGCCCAGCATACGGCGTAAAAAACGGCCTGTTTCACCAGTAGTAGGCTCAGCTGTAGCGGTAAAACGCCCTTCGCCAAGCTCTGCACAGCCCCTTTCTACAAGCTTTTTTATCTGAGTTGAGGTTCCAGCTCCATCTATACCTTCAAAAACAATAAAATTCTTAAGTATCATAACTTTCATTATAATCGTATGTTTGTTTTATTACTATATATTAATGAAAAAATCCGATATAATAGATAGGCTAAAATGGGCTCTTTTTATCGAAACGGCCGTGTCCGCAGTTACATTATGATTCTTCTCGTATTTATGGCTCTGCTCATTTCTTTGCCGGTAAAGAAAATCATTACCCGTAGGGTAAACGACAGAATCAATGACTTTACCGGCATGCTGCATGATACAACCGGGCTCAATATTTCCTATCAGAAGCTTTCACCATCCATTCTTTCAAATTTCTATATCCATAACATCAGCATTTACGATGATCAGGGAAATCAGCTGCTGGCAATAAGCAAAACAAAAATAACTTATAGTCTTTTTAATCTGATAAAAAAAGACCTGCAGCGCGGAATTTCAAATGTAGTAATCGATGGAATAACCCTTGATGTAGATGAGCTTGCCGCAATTGCTTCGAAATTTAACACAAAAGAAAGCGGACAAATCAATATCGGTCAGGTTAAAAAAATAATTCCTGAAAACATTAAACTTAAAAATATCTATCTTGAATATGACGATGCTAAATTTTCTGCACTCTTAAATATTAAAAATATTGGAGTCAGTAATACACTTAAAAAAAATACAATTGATATACAGACAGAGGCAGTATTAAATACAACCATTGCCGCTTCTAAAAAGCATATTTCGGGAAAGCTTTCTGCTTCAGGCTCTTTGACAGAAAATTTTGACGGTTCGCAGATGAATCTTAAGCTTCGTGACTTTACAGACGGCGATTACCGGCTCAATAAACTTAATCTTCATGCTTCTTATACAAACGGCACAGTCGAAGCTCATACAATTCAGGCGGTAAGTCCTGTATCTCTTGGTGTTTTTTATGATTTTAAGAGCGGTGATGTAAATGGTCAGCTTCAGCTGGAAAACCTTAAGCCACTTTCACTTCTTACAATCAATTCCAGACAGGTTGAATTAAAGAAGTTTAAGGAGCTGGCCGTAACAACAAATACAATTATAAAATGCAATATAAAAAATCGGACATTTAATTACATCACCGATACCTCCGCAAGCATTCCAGACTCTGTTTTCCCCGGAGGCGCAGACCTTCTTTTTTCACTTTATGGAGATGAAAAAAAGGCAGAGCTTACTAACCTTTCGATAAATGGAGAAAACTGTAGTGCTTCGTCTAAGCTTTCTCTGATTTATGAAAGTAAACAGCTTTCAGGCTTTATTGAAGTTCCGGAATACCGTTTGCCTAATGGAAAGAGCATTTCTACAGAGGTTTATTTTGATCCTCTGGATAAGGGCTTTATGGCTTTTTCTCCTCAGGTCTTTATAGGCAGCCGTTCTCTTGCGGCTCTTCAGCTTACAGTGCTTCCTCAGTCAGATTCCTATGATTTTACCTTTGAACTGTCTGATTATTCTCATCTGGAGGAGCTTGAGCCTGGTATGCTTAAGCTGGACGGAAGCTATCTTAATGAATCGAAATATTTCCAGACAAATATAACCCTCAGCAGTCTTTATCTGGACAGCCTTGCGGCCCTGGCGGCTCAGCTTCTTTCCCAGGAGTATGCGGAAAAAGTTGATTCCATACAGAAAAATCTTGAGCCTTATCTGCTTTCTGGTGATATTTATGCTTCAACCGACTTAAAAACTTTCTCTTATAATATTCCTTATGTTCTTCTTGCAAACACTAAGGCAGATAACCAGGCGCTCATGTTTGCCGTAAATGGAACAGATTCAAGCATTCAGTTGAATCAGCTTTCGCTTATTATGGGTAAGTTTGCAATGGAAGCGGCTGCCTCCTTAGAAAAGGCTCCTGATTCTTCAGATAAGTTTTTTACAGTAGACCTTAATATTGCCTCAATTCCATATCATTTTTCCGGAACAATCATGCCGGAAATTATAACTCTTACCGGCGATTATGGAACTGATATTGAAGTTCGCTTTAATGAAAATAATTTTTTAAACGGTAATCTTACCCTGAAAAATCTTCCGGTAAAAATTCTCGATAAATCAATTGTTTTTACAACCTCAATGAGCTTTGCTTATGATGAGGAAAACGGCCCGGAGCTTCAGATTTCTCATCTGGAAGTAGAGCAGGCAGACGGAATAATGTCTGTTAATCCAAAGCTTGTCCTTTCCGGAAGTGCAACAAAATATGGAGCCAGAATAGATACAATTGCCTATTCAGATTTTTATTCCGTTATGGAAGGCACCGCTGATGCAATTTTGAATATAAATGAAAATGTATTTGATTCAGTTGGAATCGCAATGAACCTTCGGAACCCTATTACCGATGAAATGATAACAATTGATGGAAGTATTTCTAATCCGGATGGGCTACCTCTTTCAAAGGATACTATTCTTAAGTCTCTTTATATGAATCTGCAGATGCAGCTTAAAAACTTCAGTTTAAGCCGCTTTGTAGACCAGACTAATGATAATAATATGATTTCCGGAATGCTCTTTACCTCTGGAACTATAGAACATCCTTATATAGCCTTAAATATCGATTCACTTTCTGTTCTTGTTGCGGCTGATATGCTTACCGGAAAAGGTAATGTAGTAGTTGAAGACAGAGATCTCACAATATCAGATTTGAGTATAAACTATAACGGAATGGATTTTTCAAATATCCAGGCCAGTGCTTCTTTGAGTGACTGGAATCTGAATGCTACCGGCGAGTTCTTCTTTGAGGCTATGGATAAAACTCTTTATGCACCGCTTGAGCTTACAGCAGGCAATGCAATTGTTCCGGAGGGAAAGCTTATTCCGGATTCAATTATGGTAACGCTTGCAACTCCGGAATTTGGCGGCAGCCTGTTAAAGAAGCCATTTCCTCTTTCCTTTACTGCTCTTTACGCAAACAATGCTGTTTCAATTTATTCTTCAGAAAACTGCGGACTTTACGGAAGTGTAACTAAAGAAGGTTTACTGGAGCTTAATCTCGATAATAAGAATTTCCTTTCTGCAAAAATGGACGGACTTGTTGATTTTAAGCTTATGAACCTTGAATTATATGATTTGCAGCTGGATTTGCCAAAGCTTTGTACCTATCTGAATATTGAAGATATGTTTATTGCCGAAAACGGTGTGATTACCGGTGACGCAATTATTACAGGAAGTATGAATGATCCTGAATTAAATGGCTGGGTTAAAATTACTGAACCGGCCGTAAGATGTCCGATTGTTTTCAAGCAGAAAATCTCTGCACCAGAAATCAACCTGAATATCATAAGCAATGAAATACAGATTCCCGAAACAATACTTTCTCTTAAAAATAATCAGCGAATGCTTGCCAGCCTTACAGTCTATCTTAATAAATGGACCTTTGATCACATGGAAGGGGAGTTCAGCTCATATAAATCAGATTTACTGCCGGTCAATCTGAAAACCGATGTTATAACCCTGAACGGAAATGTTTCTCTGAATATCAGTATGTATCTGGAAAATGATATTCTTGATATTGCGGGAAGTATTGCCGGAGAAAACATAGATCTTGCTATTCAGCTTTTTGCGCTTTCAAATCTTTCTTCGGGAAGTCAGGAAATGGCCGTACCGCTTCAGCTTGTAACCGACCTTGATATTACACTGGGAAATCATGCCTCTGTACAGCTGGATCCTGTGTTAAGGTGTGTTTTTGTTCCGAATACAACGATGAATGTGGTAATAAATCAGCCGGAAGATTTGTATATGATAGACGGGGAACTCAAATTTAAGTCTGGTGATGTCACTTACTTAAACAGAAACTTCTATATTAAAGCCGGAAATATCAAGTTTAATAAGGATGATATTGCAAATCCAACCATTACAGTAACAGCAGAAACCAGGGAAAGAGATGACCGGGGCCAGACAGTAAAAATTGTCATGTCTGTTGAAGACCAGGAGCTCTTAAACCTTAATCCTCATTTTTCTTCCGTTCCGGCAAAATCTGAAAATGAAATCCGGGCCCTGCTTGGACAGATTATTGTAGCAGATTCTGATTCTGCCGGGGACTTCCTCTTTGCCGCTTCAGATTATGCCATTCAGTCTACAGTTGTACGACAGGCAGAAAACAAGTTGCGGGATTTGCTGAATTTTGATATATTCTCATTACGAACAAATGTATTGCAAAATACCTATAACTACAGTATTGCAAGAAATTCTTCAAAAGAAAAAATATCTCTTGGTAACTTTCTTGATAATACAACTGTTTATATAGGTAAATACCTCGGCAGTTCATTATATGTAGATGCCATGCTTCATGTTTCCTTAGAAGATGGCAATGTAAGTGATATTGCCTCGGCAGGTAAAATGCTTTTCCAGCCAGAGTTTGGTATGGAGCTGGAGTCACCATTTGCAAATATACGTGTAAATATGGCTCCGGATATAAATGCTTTATTAAAAAATCAATTTGTTCCTTCTGCGTCATTAACGCTTTCCTGGAAGTTTACTTATTGACGTAGAAGTTAGGAGTTTTTTGATGTATCGAAAAGTTTTGGCAGTTCTTTGCTTCCTGTTTGTTTCTGTATTTACACTTTCGGCACAGAGTGAAGATTGGTATTGGAATCAACCTATTTCGAAGATTGATTTTAATGGATTAAAAAATGTAAAAAAATCAGAATTAAATGGAGTTACAAGTTCATTCATAGGTTCTCCATTTACCGATGAAGTCTATAACGAGATTCTGGACCGTCTTTACAGCCTTGAATTTTTTGAAGATATTACGCCATACGCAAAGCATGCTTCAAGCGATTCTTCAGATGTTCTGCTTGTTTTTGAAGTAGTTGAGCGTCCTATAATTAAAGAAATTAATTTTAATGGTAACCGTAAAATCAGAAACGGCGAACTCCGCGAACAGATTAAAAATAAAACTAGTGATATTTATATTGAATCTAAAATTCTTATAGATGAACGTCTCATAAGAAACTATTACCTTAAGAAGGGCTATAACGCTTCTTATGTAACTCACAGTGTTGAAACTTCCGATGAAGGAATTATAGTAAACTTTGAAATCTCTGAAGGAAGCAGCTCTGTAATCCGTGAGATTCAGTTTACCGGAAACTCAATTGCTTCCAGCCGTGCCCTTAAAAGAAAGCTTGCCTTGAAGGAAGTTGGTCTTTTTAAGGACGGTGCCTATCAGCCTTCAACTCTCGAACAGGATAAGCAGACAATCGTAAAATACTACCAGGAACGCGGTTATGCCGATGTTACTATTCTGGATGTAAAAATTGATACAACCTTTAATGAAGAAAAACAGAGAGATGAACTTACAATTCTCTTTGTAATTCAGGAAGGTGCCCAGTATACCTATTCAGGTCTTAGAATTGCCGGTAACGAAGTATTTTCAGAAAAAGAGCTTCTTAAGCAGAAGAAGCTTAAGGATGGTCAGATTTACAATGCTACAAAGTTCCAGGAGGATATGCAGGCAATCGCAAATGTATATCACGAAAACGGATATATGACAAATGAGTTTTATCCGGTTCCAGTAAAGGATTCAGACCGTCACGAAATCTCTTATGACCTTACAATCGTTGAGCATTCAAGAAGTCATATTGAAAATATCATCATTAAGGGAAATTCAAAGACAAAAGATTACGTAATCCGCCGTGAAATCCCGATTGAACCCGGCGATACCTTCTCAAATGATAAGATTATTAATGGTTTAAGAAACCTTATGAACCTGCGTTACTTCTCGAATATTGTTCCGGAAGCACAGCAGGGTACAGAAGAAAACCTTGTAGACCTTGTATTCTCTGTAGAAGAACAGTCTACCTCATCACTTCAGTTTGGTGTTACCTTCTCGGGAGCAACAGATTCTTCTGGAAGTATGATTCCTATTTCTCTTTTTGCGAAGGTTGAAAACTCAAACCTTTTTGGAGAAGGTCGTACAATTGCTGCCGCAACAACAATTGCGCCACTTGATCAGTCAATTGATTTTTCTTATTCACAGAACTGGATTGGAAAATTACCTATTGCTTTCTCAACCTCTATTTCCTTTGCCCATGCAAAGGCTTCAACTCCTGTAAACTTCTGGTCTCCTAATCTTGAGCTTGTTCAGAACCGATACTATATGACTTATCACGACTGGAGTACAACAGTAAGCTCTGGGCTTTCCCGCCGCTGGACTCCTGATTATGCAATTTTCACTCTGGCCGGAGGTATTTCTACTTCACTTCAGAGAAATGTTTATGATGAATCAACTAACGTACCTATAGAAACTTCAGTTTCTTCTTATGCAAACCGCTGGGGTGTTTCGAACTCTATTTACGGAAGCTTCTCAATTGATAACCGTGATATAAACTATGACCCGACAAAGGGCTGGTTCTTCAGTGAAAAGCTTACCTGGCATGGAATTATTCCTCAGCTGGAAAAGGAATTCTATGCAAGAACAGATACAAAGCTTGAAGGCTACTTAAAGCTGCTTGATATCCCTGTTGTGGAAAAATGGAGCTTCAAGCTTATTCTTGCCGGTTATACCGGATTCTCAGCTATTATTCCGGTTGAGAATGGTTTAAGTACCCGCAACTCAATTTATATTGATGGTCTTCTTAATGGTCGTGGCTGGGGAGGACTTGCTTCTCAGGCTTCAGGAAGAGCAATGCTTTCAAACAGTCTTGAACTGAGAATTCCAATTGTTCCTGGAATTGTTGGTATAGATGCCTTCTGGGATGCGGCAGCTGTAAAACCTAGAATACAGGATGCCACAAGCTTTAAAATCGAAGATTTCTATTTCAGCTATGGACCTGGAATCCGCTTCCTTATTCCTCAGCTTCCTCTGCATCTTCTCTTTGCATGGCGCTACAGGGTAGT
>CAMNGG010000251.1 GCA_946537975.1 uncultured Treponema sp.
AAAGTCCATGATGAGCTGCAACTGACGGGGAGTAACTCCTCTCAGCTTCATTATTGTTTTGATTTTTGTACCTGTAGCCTCTAAATCCAGAACAGGTTTAAGATATGTAGTTTTCACGTTGATAACTCCTTACAGTTCGGAGCTCCAACGCCTAAAAAGGAAAGCAAATCTTCTTACAGGAGATTTGCAGAAACTCCGCTTACAAAAATTGACTTACAGTTCGACGAACTGTTTTCGCACCAGCATTTATTCTCACACCACGAATGTTCAGAGAAATGACATTCTGACCAGGAATGATTTCCACTATGTTTGAGACAATGAAGATTGAAATTGTAATTGTTCATAGCGTTCATCTCTGAACCTCCTTTAAGTGTAAGTCAGCACAAGCCAACTTTTGCGTCGTTTCAACGCTTTGTGATTTTAATATAGCATAATATTGTAAGACCGTCATTAGCGACGTTCTTTAATTTTTTCTTTCGTCTGTGTCCTATGTCCCAGGTTAGATCAAAGTCGACATTCCAAACTGCATATCATTATTCCTTTACTTAATAAGTTCCAGGATTTCCTGAGTATTTGTGATTGTAAAATCCTGCCCGAGTTCCTGAGCCGGGCTTTCCTTACGATTTATCAAAATCGAACGGCAGCCGATATTCTTTGCTGCATTTACGTCCCGGTGAGTATCACCAATCATAACCATATTTTCTGGCGGAATTCCAAGCTGTTCAGAGATGTCGCGCAAGCCCTTTGGATTAGGCTTTTTATATCCGCAGGAAAGAGACGAAACATATAAATCAAAATAAGGCAGCAGTGGAGTTACGTAGTTTTTGTGCATGAGGTCCGGCATTCCGGTAGCAACATCGGTCATGGCAGCAATTTTAAAGCCGGATTTTTTCAGATACTCCAGAGTCGGAATTGAATCATCATAAATCACAGGCTCAAGCTTAAGCGACTCAAAGAAAACCTCAATGATTTTTGTAACAGGAATTGTAGTCCCCCACCCTCTAATAATATCACCAAAAATGATTTCTGGATCAATCTCCTTTTCGCGAGGATTCACGGCCGGGTTATAATCACAAAAAATCTGAATCGACTCTGCAATCTGCTGCTCAGAAAGTTCCAGTCTCAGCTTAGAGTTCACATACTCAAAGGAAGTCTTATAGTATCCCGTCCAGCTCAGGTGCATCCCCTTATATTCCATAAGAGTCCCACCGAGGTCGAATACAAACAGTTTTATATTATCTAATTTAGCCATTTTTGATTAATAAATTCCTCTGAAACAACTGATCCCTTGTTCCATAAATTGTAGCATAGTCTCCTATTTTCTTAAATTCTTAGCCTTTTATTAATTTTCATTACTTTACAAAATCCACTTTCTCATCTGGCTGTGTTTCTGCTTCTACCCATAAAGGCCTAAAGCCACATTCGAGAGCAGTTTTCCAGGATGCAAGATTTGAAAGACTTGTGCCGTAATACGGAATTGCACCACGACGGAAAGTCTCATTTCTCAAAAGAGTCACAAGAGTTTTTGCAAGACCCCTACCCCGGTATTCAGGCAGCACATCAATTCCAATCTGCCATAACTCCGGAGTATCAGCCGAGCAGCCGGCCATGCCCATAATTTTGTCACCGTCCATGGCAACTACACAAAGCACATCAGGACGCTTGGGCTTAAACTTGTCGCAGATTGCATTCGGGAAATTCTCATTTCCGTAAAAAGGAGTGATATCCTTTTGCTCCAGCCATTTGATATTTAAATCAGTTTTGATTTCTATCAATTCAGGAACAGGCATAAACATATGATGAGTCAGTGCCATTTTATAGCCGTGTTTTCTAAGCTCGCATTCAAGTTCATAATAATTATGCTGTTCAAAAAGCCAGATTCCCTGCTTTCCTCTGACCCATTCATTAAGCCAGTGATGGATTGATTCATCAGCAGAAATTACAGTACTTTTCCCAAAGGTAGCCATCTGTAAAAAGAAAGGTTTATCAGAAAACTTTCTGCGCTTCTCATCCATGCAAGCCGCGGTTATAAGGTTTTCAGGTTTATCAAAATCAGCTGGCGAGCAGTTAAACTCTATCGCTATCTGATTTTTAATTTTATCTTCAATAACTTTTTTAGTTAGATTCATTATATCCATTTCACGCCTCAGCCTTTGGATGAATCGTGATACCAGAAAGATCTGCAATCTGAGCATTATTTATAATTTCAACGGCCTTATCATAGTCATCACAAAGAATATAAAGCTTGATTGCCACAACAGTAGTCATAGTGCCAGAAATGCCGCCGTAAATATTGTTCATATGTTCGCCTTCAACGTAAGAAGGAATCCCTTCAGAAAAAAGAAGACTACGCAGCATCAGACAATCCTGTTGAGAAGCAATCGACATCAAAAGCTGCGACTTCTCTCCCGCCTTTGTCCGCTCAAAGAAGAGCTTCTCAAAATCCATTTCATTCAGTTCTTTATCAGCATCCGACTCAATCTTTTTGATCTCATCCTGCTTCCAAAATTTCTTATAAACAATAATCGCGAAGATTGCGACCAGAAACAAAATCATATAAAACATAGTGAGATAATTTTACACTGTATTGACGTGGTTGGTAAAGGATTACATGATTCTAATCAAAATCATATAGATAATAGTTGCACCGAAAATACTCACGAGGGAATTCTTCTTCCAGAGGTAAGTTACAATTGTAAAAGTGATTGCTGAGATTTGTGGCACCCACTGCACGAGGCTGGAAAATCTTACATCCCGCAGGCTGTAAATCAGAAGTCCAATCATCACAAGCGGAGGAATGTAACGCTCAAAAATGTGAATCAGTTTTCCTGGTTTCCGCTTTGAAAAAATTGCAAAAGGAAAAAGACGTTCGCCAAAAACAATGAGACCAATCAGCAAAGAAACAATTACAGCTTTAGATACTGGCATGTTCGACCTTCCTTTCTTTTACAAATTTCTGAATCTGATCAATAGTCAAAACTGCAAACAAAGCCGTGAGTGCAAAATCAACACCAGTCATATCAAAAGGAATTATAGCTCCGGCAAGACCTCCAATCAGACTTCCTCCAACCCAGTAAGTTTGGTCTAACAGCGACACCATAAAATAATAATCCTCGGCCAATACTCCCGCAGGCACTTCCGTCGTAGTTAGAAGAGAAAATGTTTCATCAGTTAGAGCATAAATCAGATAAGGCTTCGTCCGCTTGCAGCTCTTGAATTGATTAATTAGCGGCAACCCGTAAACAATGTGGCGGATATTTAAAAGCAGCTCAGTCGCAAGAATGGCTAGCACAGGTGTTCCTGCAACAAAAAGCGGAATCGCAAGAAACTGCCCTGCCCCTGCAAAAATCAAAATGCCCATTGCAGGGGCAAGCCACCATGGATAGCCCGCATTCACCGTAACAAGTCCAAACGCAATTCCACAAGAAATATATCCCAGAAAAACCGGAATTGTTGTCCTGAGCGCAACCTTCAAACAGTGTGTATTCATAATCTTTTTACCTGAAAAAAGTGTAAAGGAAATAATCAGCATTGGGAAGTGAGGCGGAATTAATTTTCTGTTATTAAGATTTGAGGAGGGGGAAGTCTCCCCCTGGTTCGCACTTCGTTGCTCACCACCCTCTCAAGCGGGGGACACCCCCGCAACGCCCCCGGTTGAAAGAATTCGGGTTTTACCAAACAACATTTACTGCATACTGTGGAATTATAGTATCACTTGTAATGATACTCATATTATGTTTCAGTGCTTGTGAAATTATTAATCTGTCAAATGGGTCTTTGTGGATTTGCGGTAAAGATTTAATTCCTTCAATTTCATCTGAAAGAATAGGAACTATTTCAATACTTCTTTGTTTGCAGATTTTTTCGATATCAGGGATTGTTGAATTGATTGCTAGTTTTCCCAGAGACTGTTTGATTGCAATTTCCCAGAACGAAGCTATGCTAACGTATAATTCTTTTTCTGTAGTTATAATCTGACTGGCAATTTTTGTAAGTCCTGCAGGATTGCACAGGCTGTAAATAAGGGCATTTGTATCAAGGATATATTTCACATATACTCCTTAAAACATTCAGGAGTTTCGTCAAAGTCTGGTGCCATATAAAAACCTTCTTCCAGACCACCAAGCTGACGCTTAAAACCTGATTCATTGGAATTTGTTTTTTGAGAAAGCAATGTCTTGACCTTTTCAAAGATCTGAGTCAATTCTGGGACTGCAAGTTTATCGAGTTCAGTATTAAAATAATCATATGCAAAATCGCTCATATCACACCTCCTTCTTCTGTAATAATATAACACTTTTTTGAAGAATTTGCATTATTTTTTGATAATGATTATTTTTGACCCTGCTTTATTTTCTGCTACAGGGTATGAAGAAACGAATAGCAGATGCAGCCCGGGAAATTTTGAAGAATAGCTAAAGAGTAAACTCTTCCATTTCCTCTTTAGTTAATGGTCGGCCTAATTTTTTTGAGCGAATAATTGCTTCACGAAGGCGGAAAACTTTTCCATCAGAAGGCTCAGTAAGTCTTGAGTCAGGCATAACTTCGCCGAATTTCATAGCGAGATTTGGTTCTTTTGATCTCTTCACCATCTCCACAGTCTTCAAATCCTTCTCTCCGCCGAAGAACTTCTCCAGCACTTTCCCGAACACTTCAAGCTCAGGAGCCGCCACCATAAAAAGTGTCATACAGGATTTTAATTTCAGATCGTCAGGATAGCCCATAACTTCGCGGGCGTCAGAAGAAGGCAAGCTTAGAAGAGCCTGAGAAATCTCTACAAGGCGGCCTCTCAAAAGGTCGTCTGCAATATAAGCCTTGGCCTCGGCGAGTCCGTCAATTCCGTAGAAGTCGGCCATTGAACTAAATCCCAGCCCCTTCAGCTGGGGGAAGATATACCACATCCAGTGGCTTTCTTTGCGGCCGTTTTTGATTTCTGACAACGCTGTTGCATAATCACTGGCCTGCGCTTTTTTGAATCTGTCTAAATTAAAGTCGGGCATTGGTTTCCTCACCTTGGATTATATCACTAACCATGCTATTATTACCATAAACAGGAGGACCGTATGGCATACACAGATTTTTTGGATTTAGCACAGGCTCGATATTCGGTTCGTAAGTTTTTGGATAAGAAGGTTCCTAAAGATATCATCGAAAAGATTCTCAAGGCGGGAATGCTTGCTCCAACTGGCTGTAATAATCAGCCACAAAGAATTATTGTAGTTGAGAGTGCTGAAGGTCTTGCGAAAATCAAGGAATGTACTCGCTGCCATTTTGATGCGCCTCTCGTTTTTATAATCAGCTATAACAAAGAAGAATGCTGGACTCGTCCTTATGATGGGAAACTCAGCGGTGACATTGATGCCAGCATTGTTACAACTCACATGATGCTCGAGGCCGCAAATCTTGGAATCGGTTCCTGCTGGGTAATGCATTACCGTCCTGAAGTTTTAAAAGAGAAGTTCAATCTTCCTGATAATCTCGAATCCACTGCCCTTCTTGTTATGGGCTACCCTGCAGAAGATGCAAAGCCCGCCCCAGGCCACGACAAGTGCCGCCCAGACAGCGAGCTTATTAGCTGGGAGTAATTATCCCTATCGACAACATAAAAATATGTTATTCCCCACTAATTCTTGTTAGTCTCAGTTGACAAAACTATAAAGCGGTATTATATTTTACTCAATTACATTGTATACAATTCTTATATATAAACAGGAGGCTATCATGTCATTTGCTGTAAGATACTATACCAAAACTGGTAACACAAAACGACTTGCAGATGCAATTGCAAAGGAACTTGGAGTTAAGGCACTTCCTATCTCCGAGCCAGTAACAGAAAAGGTGGATATTCTTTTCCTCGGAAACTCATATTACGCCTTTAATATTGATCCAGAGGTCCGCAACTTTGTCGCATCTCTTTCTAAGGACAAAGTTGGAAAGATCGTGAACTTTGGTTCAGCAGCCCTTCTCAATTCTACTTACAAAAAGGTTAAGGCAGAAGCTGATAAGGTTGGCGTTCCTATGGACGAAAAAGAATTCCACTGTAAAGGCGAATTCAAAGGACTTCATAAGGGAAGACCAAATGAAGATGATATCAAGGCTGCTGTTGAATTTGTAAAGCAGTATAAATAACAAACACAAGGAGACACGGATATGATTTATGATTACGAAGTAACAACCGGTAAGGGTGAAACATTAAAGCTTTCTGAATTCAAAGGAAAGGTTGTTTTGATTGTAAATACAGCTACAGGCTGTGGCTTTACTCCACAGTATGCACTTATTGAACAGCTGTATAAAGATTATCATGAAAAAGGACTCGAGATTCTCGATATTCCTTGCAATCAGTTTGGTCACCAGGCTCCAGGAAGTGATGAAGAAATCCACAACTTCTGTACAACCCGCTATCAGACAACCTTCCCTCAGATGAAAAAATCTGATGTAAATGGCGCAAACGAGCTTCCACTCTACACATACCTTAAATCTCAGAAGGGCTTTGAAGGATTTGATGAAAATCCATTAAAGTCTACACTGGAAAATATGTTCAATGCTGCAAATCCGGACTGGGCAAAAACTCCGGATATCAAATGGAACTTCACAAAGTTTGTAATTGACCGTAACGGAAATGTAGTTGCCCGCTTCGAGCCAACTGCAGATATGGCAAAGGTCGAAGAATGTATTAAGGCTTTACTCTAGGATTAAGGGAGAAGTCTCTCCCTGGCTCGCACTTCGTTGCTCACCACCCTCTCCAGCGGGGGACACCCCCTGCGATGTTTGCGTAGCAAACTCGGTTACAACGCCCCCATGGTGTCCTTAATAATGCGGCGGCTTACGGTTAGGGATATCGCCTTCCATCTGATTGGACATTTCGCGGATTCGGTCCGACATCATTTTTATTTCTTTCTGCAGCTTATCGATTGTTTTTGCCTGGTCAACTGCAACATTTTGAATCTGGCTTACAAAGTCTTCCATGTAGGCAAGCTTCATTTCGATTGCAGTCAGGCGCTCTTCTGTTTCTTTTTCCATAAGTGTTATTTAATCCTTAAGCTCACAACTCATCCCAGCAAAACGGGTTCAACTCCCGTATCAAACTTCCACATGTAACACTATCTTAATGATGGTACTTTTTCGAGTTTAATCTGATAGCCTAAACTTTTTAGT